>NZ_AMPO01000001.1:365000-570091 GCF_000302455.1 Methanobacterium formicicum DSM 3637 | reverse complement strand
CTAACATAACTAATCGATCTAGGGATGATTAATTAACATAACTGCTACATCTAAATATCTACCCTCCAGACTTTATAATCTTTGTTCTGGTAAACCAGAGTGAAATAACCCGGATGAGATATCGGAGACTGTTCTACAAAGTATCCAATATTATCCCTTTTTACATCTTCTTCTGTGAAATTTCCACTGTAGTAAAGGTTTCGATCAAGGACTTTAACCATGCCCGGCTGGTAACCCCCTGTGGAAACTGGTTGCCTGGATACCGAGACAATCACCGGATCAAGGCCTTCAGTGATGGACATGACCACACTCTTACCATCCCCATTGTCCGCAAACCACTGGGCTAAATCTCTTTGAGAGTCAGTGACCATTGGTTTTACAGATAGGGCATAAAATAATCCTGAACAAACTGCAAAGATAATTAAAATGATAATTAGAACTTTGTATATTTTTTCGTAACTTGGTTTGGTACTGCAGGTGTGGATGTATTCCAAGCCCAGTGCAGCCATAATCATCACTGGAAAGACTGCAAAATTCAGTATTCGATCTATGAGTATGGAAAATCCCAAAATATACGCATTACTTAATATTAACAGGAATAAAGTCCAGGTAATTATTAAAATATCCTTTCGGGACAATTTTTCAGCCCATCTTTTCATACTATTTTCTTTAAATCCTTTAATCCGAATAATTACCCACAAAACAGCAAATATCAGGGCTGGAACTCCTAATGTCTTGGCCAAAATGATTAAATATTCTACCGGACCCTGGAAAACTGCCTGAGGGTTGTGGAAAGTGTATCCATACTGGATCAATAGGGGAAGCCACCATAACGCAGCCACTATGAGGGTAAATCCCAGGAATATTCCTAATGAGGAGTAATCCACCTTATCCTTCCGCAGTTTGAGTGATAATGTGAAAAGCAGTACCACCCCCAGCATTATTAATCCAGTTAAGTTATGGGTTAACATCATTAATCCACCGATAATACCCCCTAAAACAGCAAATCTATGATCATCACCTTCCAATGCACGGTAGTAAAAGTAAACCGCCAGGGGAAAGAAGATTAAAGCCAGAGTTTCAGGTAATGGTAACATGGCCCGGTGGAATACTGATGTAAAAAACAGGAAAAATCCAGCCAGTAGGGCCACCCTTAAGTTGTAAAACTGGCGGGTAACGTAGGTGAATGATAAAACCAGGGAAAATGCAAAAACTGGTTGAAGATAACGGGCGATCTGGAATGGATCAGCTTTCAAAAGGGCTGCTAATGCCGCAAGGAGGTAATGGAACAAGGGAGGATAGAAGATTGGCCTGCCAAATGGTGCATAGGTTAAAGGGTCCCAGAAGGTGAGTCCCTGTTCCATGTAAAGCTTGGCCAGGTGAACATGGTAATATATATCCCAGCTTAAGGGCCACTGGTACTTTAAAGTGGGAATAAGAGCAATGATGAATGCCAGAATGGCAGGAATCAAAAGTAACAGAACAGACTTATTTTTAGTTATTTTTTCATATTCCATTAGCACACCTGTGAGGATGATGAACAGTACAATAGTAAAGTAAACTTTAGAGAGTATTTAATTGGAAGTTATTGATTTAAACATAAATAACTTGGGTCAGGATTAATTTAAAAATAATTTTATTAACAATCATTATATAAAGCTAAGAAAAAGGATTAAAGGTACCGGATATGACTACCAATTCACCTCAATCTTCTCCAAAGTCAAACCTTAAAAAACTCTTTTTAATTGTTTTAGGTTTAATCGCGATTATTAGTGTAATCTGTTTATTTTTAACCTATCTGAATACCCCCGGATACGCTCAAATGCCTGAAATTCATAGTAATGATAGAATCCTGGTTTTTGCTCCCCACCCCGATGATGAATCACTTGCTGCTGGAGGTTTGATTAAAAGGGCCAGAGATTTGAATGCCACTGTTATGGTGGTGGTGATGACTGACGGGAGCAGTGCAGCCACACCAGATGAACTGTCTCAGTATCTTGAAAAAAGTAACAAAAGCAATTCCACGGGAATTGCAGAATTAAGGTACCAGGAAACTACCAGTGCCCTGAGTAAATTGGGAGTCAATACCAGCAACATCATTTTTCTGGGTTATCCTGATACTGGCCTCAGATTTCTATTTGAGGATTACTGGGATCCTGATAAACCATATCAAAGCAACACACCCTTCAATCATTTCGATCATTCTCCTTACAATTTCACCTACCAACCAAACGTCACTTACACTGGATCGAATGTTGCGGAAAACTTGAAACAGATAATGAATGATTTTAAACCCACAATCATCATTGTTCCAGATGGATTGGATGAACATCGTGACCACTGGGCCACCAATGCATTTGTAATGTATTCTGCAGCTGCAACCAACTTCAAAGGAACGATCTACACCTATCTGGTTCATAAGGGAGGGACTAAATGGCCTTCACCTCCCAATTATCAGCCTTCCCTCAACTTAACACCCCCTCAAGAACTGCAGAGCCAGAATATTAGCTGGATTGAGACCCCACTAACTTCAGATGAAGAAAAAGCAAAAGAAGAAGCCGTTAACTCCTATGGACTTCCCCTTTCCCTCACCAAGGGTTATTTGAAATCTTTCATCAGGACTAATGAACTATTCATTATTCCACAAACAGTTAACGCCCAAATAATCAGTTCTACGAATTTTACAAAGACAGGAATGCCTTCATCTTCATTTGAAGATGTGAGGTATGATTATAATACCAAAACCCTAAAAACTTCTGATGAAATGAGTTCAGTGAGAGTAGCACGTGATAATGAAAACTGTTACATTGTAATAAACTCCACTCACCAAATCAATGGGGAACTTATTTACCAGTACCATTTCCGATTACTGGAAAATGGACAATTCAAACGCTTGGATGTTAAAGTTCAAAATGGTACTGCAGTCTATGAAAAAAAATCTGTTAACAACCTCCAGCCTGAAAATAATGCCACAGCTGAAGTCCAGGGCAACATATTGGTGTTGAAGATACCCCTGAATATTTTTAAGAATGTATCCTTTTTGATGATGAACACCGATGTCAATGATAAAAATGGGCAATTGATGGACTTATCTGCCTGGAGAGAGCTTAAGGTAGCTTGAAATATCTAAAGTAAGGTAACTTGAAATAGAAAGTAAATAAAAATATCTAACGTAAACGGACACTTGATTAGCTGATTCCGGATTATCTAGATCATATTAAATAAGGATTGTTCTGTAGGCAGATTACTTAAAAAGGGAGATTTAAGTTTAATCTCCTTAAATCCATTTATCATCTGTTGAAAGTGAATATTTGATAATAGCTGTTTTTATATGCCAGTGTAGTATACGGTGGAGCATTCATACCTGAAGGGAGAACTACATATCCCACATTATCTTTTATGTAATCGGATTGATTCATCCCACCATCAGCATACTTCTGGATATCAAGAGTATGTACTATTCCCTGACCATAACCCCCTGTTGCTACTGGTTGTCTGCTTATAGCTACTATAAACGGATCTCTGAAGTTATAGGCTACTACCACGCCCTTTTTGTCACCGTTTTCCTGGAACCATTCTGCAATATCCAGTTCACCATCCGAGGCTCTTAACCATAAAAAGCCACTGTCAACATCAGCCAGCATGGAATACCCAATCATAACCGATGAAACATATACACAGGCTATGAAAATAGCGTAAAAATTTTGGGAGATGTTTTTTTGGTCAATTACAGTTTTTAAGTGTTTAACTCCCACCCCCGCCATAACTACCAGGGGAAAAAGGGCAAATGTTAAAAAACGATTACTTAGGATGGGTACTCCCAGATAATTCAGGTTACTAACCAGTAAAATAGATATTAAAGAAATTAAGATCAGAATATCCTGCCTGGATCTTCTTTTAATCATTCTAATAGCACCGAAAAATGCGAACAGGAGTGTTAAAACACCGAAAAACTTGGGATAACTTAACAAACTCACCAGGTATGGAGAATCTCCACCTGAATTGAAAACAAGACCATATTTAAGTAGTAATGGTGCCCACCAGATAGATGCCACCAGGAGGGTGGAAACAACAAATACCAGCCAGTATTTTAAAATCGATTTATCCTTTAAGCTGATTAAAATAGCGTAAATAGATGATACTAGAACAAGAAAGGAAGCTGATAACATGTGGGTTAAAAATACCACTCCTGCAATGATGCCCGATATTGAAGCATATTTATAGCTCTTATTTTGAGTGGAAAGATAGAATCCATAGATAACCAGGGGAAACAGTATGAGGGCCAGGTTTTCAGGGCCAGGTAGAATAAATCTCTGGAAAACCACACTGAAAAATATAAAGAATCCTGCAGTAACCCCTACCAAGACACTTTCGTAAAGTTTGTATGCTACATAAGCAAAGGATAAAAATAAGAACAGAGTTAGTACTGGTTGTAAAACCCGGGCTGCAGTGAACATGTCCCCGAAGATAAGGCCCACTGAAAGCAATAACAAATGAAAAATAGGGGGATAAAAAATAGGACGCCCGTATGGTGCGGATGTTAAGGGATCCCAGTAAACCAGTCCCTGTTCCATGTAAAGTTTAGCCAGATGAACATGATAAAAAATATCCCCACCCAATGGCCATTGATACTTTAGGGTAGGAATCAGTGCTATGAAAAATGCGGCTAAAGCCGGGATCAATAGTAATAAAACAGGTTTTTCTCGCAATATTTGAGGATAGTTCATTGGGACACCATGACTTTATATTGAATGAAAATATTTAAATTTATAATATAATATTATTGCTAACTTTGTTAATTTCAATTAAGACTTGTTAATTACCATTAATGATTACAGGATATTTAAATGAGAATCATAACTATTATTCCTGCTTACAACGAAGAAAACACCATTGCCCATGTGGTTAATGGTGTTAAAAAATATTCGGATGTTCTAGTTGTAGATGATGGATCCACTGATGAGACATCCGCACTTGCAATAACTGCAAAATCAAATGTTTTAAAACATAATAAAAACATTGGAAAAGGTGCGGCTATTAAAACTGGACTTAAAAGTGCCATTTCAGATGATTACGATCTCATGGTTCTTCTGGATGGTGATTGTCAGCATGACCCCCGGTGCATACCCCTCCTCCTGGATGGAATGGAAGGTGTTGATCTGTTAATCGGTTCCCGTTTCCTGAACATGCCCCCACAACACATGCCCCTGCAGCGCCGTCTTTCCAATGGAATAACCACCCGACTGATAAGATTTGTGACTGGTTACCACATCACCGATAGTCAGTGCGGTTTCAGAGTAATATCCAAAAAGGCAGCCCCATTTTTTGTTGATATACCCTACAATGATTATGTTTATGAATCAGAAGTACTTTGTCGGGCATCAGAAAATAACCTGGTAGTGTCTGAAAGACCCATACAGTGCATTTACGGTAATGAAAAGTCTTATGTGCGCACAAGACATGTTGTGCATTATGTGATGTTCACCCTGCGCCTTTTAGTGCGCAAATTACTGCGGAGGATCTAGTTTGAAAAGGTACTATGTTTTCCTGGTAAGTATCCTGTTACTGGCACTTCTGATAATCTGGATTGGCCCCCAACAAATGTGGGACGTTATTAAAACAGCCAATCCATGGTTAATACTACTGGCAGTCGGAGTACATCTTTTTGTGGTTTGGATCCGCTCCCTACGTTGGGGTTACATCATAAATCAACCCTGGGAATTCAAGAAAAATTTCATTGTCAAGACCATTGGACTTTTTGCAGGTAACTTCACTCCTATGCGCAGTGGAGGGGAGGTTTTAAATGCTGTTGCTGGTAAAAAAATCAATGGAATAAGCCTTTCAGAGGGTTTATCAGCAGGTTTAACCGAAAGGTTCTTCGATGGAGCAATAGGGGCAATTTTATTATTGATATGTGCTTGTTTACTTCCAAAGGTAAGAATAATAGCAATTATGGGAGGTTTAGCTTCTTTTGGACTTTTAGCTGTTATTTACCTGATAAACTGGAGAGAAGACACCAGTATCTGGATTTATAATCGTGTTCATTTCATAGTGCGATTTTTACCCATCTCTGAAGAAGTGGTGGAGAACTTATACAATAAATTCACCCAGGGGCTGCGCAGCATGATCGAGTACACCAAAACCTTCAGCAGTTTCAAGAATTTGGCAGTAGTGTTCGTGTTAACTGCTGCTAGCTGGCTTCTGGAATGTGTGCGTTTGTACATTGTTTTTGTTGCTTTCAATGTTGAAATCAACTTCGTGGCCATTATAATCATCTTCCTCCTGGCCAACATAATCGGAATAGTATCTGCCCTACCAGGAGGTATTGGTTCCATTGAACTGTCATTAACCGGTTTGTTCGTTATTTTCGGAGTTTCCAGTGCAGTGGGTGGAAGTATAGCTATGGTGGATCGTTTAGCCTCATTCTGGGTAGTCAGTGCATTGGGAATAATATTTGCATCTTACTATGCCAAGGATATTTTGGATGAGATCAAAGGATACACCATTGGTTTGAAGTCGTCTAAACAGGACTAAACTAAAAAATATTATTTCAAACAATAAATTCCTGATTAAACATAATTCCTTTCAACAATAAATTACCCTGATTAAATAAATCAGGGCATGTTTTTCATGCTACTATCTTTAATGAGCTGGCATCCTTGAGCACCACTTCCAGACTACCCTGATATTCTGTGACTTTTCCATCAATTTTTACACGCCGATTAATAAAGTTTTGAGGAGTTATATTGGTTTTCTGGATTTCAGATGCCACACTCTCAAATATAACCACCTTTGTTTTTCCAGTTCCATCCATCAAATCCAGAAAATAGGTTCCTCCCTTCTGGGATTGACTGACACTGGTCACCAGACCCTCAACTGAAACCTCTTTATCAAGCATTCCCCGATTCATATCTTTAATCTGGACTGTTTGAGGCATTATATAATTGGCAGAGACCATCATTCCCACCAACCCAAAAATAGCAGTGAATAAAGCCAGCCTGAAGATTTTCTTGTCCTCCATCACAACCACAGTATTACTATTAGCAGTTATTGTTAATAAGTAATTGGGTTATAAACTGTACGTGAACAGAGATTGAATAGGTGACCAGAATTAAATAAATGACCAAAGATTAATGGGTACCATAGATTAAATAGACAATCTTAACAATAAATTGACCCATGCAAAGGATAAAACCAGTTTACTAAGAGAATTAAAAAAATAAGATTGAAACTTCTATTTATGGTCTGAAGTTTCTTAATTTTGCATAATTCCTATCTTGCATAATATTCAGCTGGCACATATTTCAGCTTTTCTGGGAGTTTCTGAAGATAGATTCAATTCTATCCAGTGTATCGATTTCATCCAGACCCAGATCATTGCGAATTCTTTTAACCACAGGGAACCTGAGAGAATATCCAGTTTCAGACTCTGGACTCTCCACTATTTCACTGAAAGCAATTTCAAGAATTACTGAAGGCTCTATCTTCACCTGTCTGCCATCTTTAGTTATTATAAGGGGTTCTACCATCTTGGAAAGCTCCATCAATGTGTTATCATCCAACCCTGTGGCAGCATAAGCCAGAGGTTTGAGCTGGTTATTCTCATCCTGAATAGCCATCAGGTAAGAGCCAATGAAATGAGCCCGTTTACCTTTACCATAAGTTCCCCCTACCACCACCAGATCCAGTGTTTCTGGTTCTGCTTTTAATTTAAGCATCTTTTTACCCCTTATGCCCGGCATGTAGGGTGCATGAGGATCTTTTATCATGATCCCCTCGTGACCTCCTTTGATTGAGCGTTCAAAGAGATCTTGAGCCTTGTGAATCTCTTCTGGAGTTACTTTTACCTGGGCTGAAAGCTCCAGCTTACCTGATTCTACTTTAACTATTGACTCCAGGATTTTCCTCCTCTCCTGGAGAGGTTCATCCAGGATGGGCCCACCATAATAAAGTACATCAAACAGATAGACAGTTAACGGGATTTTAGAAACCATTTTATCGATTTCATACTTTCTACGCACCCTTTGAAGCATGTACTGGAATGAAATTGGTTTTCCATCCCTGCTGGCAATTATTTCACCCTCTACAATGAAATCTTCATGAGGAAGAGATTTTTCAATGTAATCAGAGATTTCAGGAAGTGCCAGGCTGATATTTTCCAGCCTTCTGGTGAAAATATCAATTTTATCACCGTGTCTGTGAATTTGAACCCTTATACCATCGTATTTGGTTTCACAGATTGCCCATCCCATTTCCTCCACACTCACCCTTATACCAGGAGATAACTGTGCTAACATGGGTTTAACTGGTTTTCCAGGTTTTAAGGTTAATTTACGCAGGCCTTCCTCTCCTTCCATCCGGGCCACCTCAGCCACCAGTCCCATGTCATTGGTTAACATGTGGGCTCTTTCCGTAACTTCTTTGGGTATGTTAAATGCCTGGGAAATAGCATCTCTGATGGTTCCTTCACCCACACCCACTCGAAGTTCTTCCAGAACGGTTCTGGTGATGTATTTGGCCTCAGCAGGAGCTGCTGAGGATAAAAGCTCCATTAAATAGTCTATTTTTTTAAACTGAGCCCGGTTACCTGAAATCTCGGCCATTTTCACCAGATTGCGGTGAACTTTCCCAATGGTGAGTGGTCTGCTGAACAAGGTTACCTGGCTTTTCTTCTGGTATAGCTCCTCTGCAGCCATACCAATATCTCCGGTGTCTCTCATCCGGTTCTCCACATCCTCTGGAGAAACACCCACTGCCTGAGAAATAGCTTTCATCAGTAGTTTGGATCCAATTCCCAGTTCTTCCTCACTCCATGTGGGGAAAATTCGACCGAGAGCCATTAATGTTACTGTGGGGAGGAGTTCCGGTTCTTCATCTCCCACTTTAGCTAAAAAATTAGCCAGTATATCTGTTTTCTCCAGACGTTTGGTGGTGGAGTCCAGATCATGGTAGACTTCCACTAAATCATTGTAAAGCATTGAAATATCACCCTCAAACTCACTTAACTGTTTTCAACATTTGTAAACTTTTTACTCAGATAAAAATTATTAAGCCAATGTTATTTAAATTTACAATTTTTTTCAGGAGATTTTAAAATAAATAAATTCCCTGATAATTCTAAAGGTGTCATACACTTGAGTTTTTGGAAGAATTTCATAATACAGAACAGGTAAATTCCATTAAAAAAATTCATGAGAAGAGTTAGAATATCCTTAAAGGGATCCAGAATACTCCATATAGAAATTTAGAGTACCTATAGAAATATCTAGAAATAAAGGTTTTAAAGAATCTAAATAACTGTAGGAGAAATCTAGAAATAAAAGTTTTAGAGAATCTAAATATCTATATAGAGATCTAGAAAATTCTGTTAAAAAACTTTAGAGAATCAAAAATTAGAGAACCCAAGAAAAACCTAAAGGGACTCATCTCTAAATGAACTCTCTAAACTAAAACAATTTTTTATTTTATTAATACTCAGATTCAGACCATATAATCTGGAAAGTGGTTCCCTTATCCCTTGAAAGTATTACACTGCCTTTTAACTGGTTTATCAGAGCGTTCACCAGCTGGAAGCCCATGGTTCCACTTTCTTTAAATTCAATGCTGGAGGGGAGTCCCACACCATTATCTTTGATTATCAGTACATTATTTTCATGATTATCAAGCCCGAATTCCACGCAAATTTCCCCTTCACTGTTTCCAGGGAATGCGTGTTTCACTGCATTGGTCAAAAGTTCATTGAGGATTAATCCACAGGGGATAGCTGCGTCAATATCCAGCATCAGCCCATCAGTACGGGTTTTCACTTTAATCCGGTCGGTGTCCACGTGGTATGAGGTGATAATGAGTTCTATGAGTTTTTTGATGTACTGTGAAAAATCGATAAGAGCAAAATCTTCAGACAGTGAGAATCCATCGTGGATGAGTAACATGGATTTAACCCTGTTTTTACTATCCTTTAAAACTCCCCGATTTTCTTCATCCTTCATGTAAACTGATTGGAGTTCCAGAAGGCTGGAGATCATACTCATATAATTACTAACTCTCCCGTTGATCTCACCTAAAAGCATTTCTTTCTCTTTTAAGGACGCATTTATTTCGGTTTCTGCCTTTTTTCGTTCGGTGATATCCTGAGCTATGACCTGAACTGCAAACAATTCCCCATTTTTAAGTAAAGGTGCCGGATAAACCTCCATTAAACGTATTTCCCCTTCCCTGGAGATCAAACGTGACTCAAATGGCCCTACTTCTTCTCCATTTAGATATCTGGAAAATAGTTCATTATAGTAGGGAGAATCTTCCCCGGTGATGGACTGGAGATCAGTGAAATACATTCCAATGGTGTCGTCTCGGGATAATGGACTGAACTTGGCGGCAGCATGATTAAGATCAACGATCTTACCATCCAATCCCAGAACAACTACGTAGTTGGGGAAATATTCAAAAAGAGTCCTGTATTTTTCCTCACGTTCCTTGAGGGCCTGTTCAGCAGCTAATTTTTCAATTTTTTCTTTAGCTTCTTTCAACGCCCTCACAACAGAGTGAGGTAGTTTTGAGAGGTTATTTTTAAGAACATAATCAGTTGCACCTTCTTTAAGCATTTCAACCGCGAAATCTTCACCTATTTTCCCGCTTACAAAGATGAATGGTGTGTGGGGAGTGATTTCCCTGGCCAGGTTCATGGCAGTAATTCCATCAAATTGAGGCAGTGAATGGTCTGCCAGGATGATGCTCGGCTTGAACTCCACCAGTTCCCTCCGGTAATCCCCTTCTTTTTCCACGATCTTGGATGTGAATTGGAGGCCCTCCCTTTTGAGCTGAGTTTCTATTAGTTCAGCGTCCAATGGCACATCTTCCAGTATTAAAACTCTTATTTCTTCGGCCATAACATCCCACAGAGTATTATTTATTAAGATTTCAGATATTATTGGTATAGATCAATCACATTTATAGTTATTTTTTATTTGCCAATGACTCTTGTTCATATTGATAAACTAAATTTATTTTATAAAATAAAAAGATCTAGGGCAAAAAGGCCCATAAACGGATTATTTCATTGGAATTTAATGGAAAATAGTCAAAACTTGATAAAAATCTTTATAATTAATTAAAAATACGAAAAATTCGTAGAGTGAAAAGTAATTGAAAAATAACTAATTAGAATAAAAAGTAGTTAGGAAAAATAGGGGTAAAAAATAATACCCTGAATTATTTTTCTATGGCCAGTATCTTCTCGTGCAGTTCCAGTGCTCCCACTTTAACTGGAGTAGATTGCTGGAAGTAATGGTCAAATAACCGGTTACCCCATGAAATAGCTTCTTCACCATGACTGATTAAAGAAATATTCAGATCATAAGCCCCGTCAGCTGAAAAAAGACCCAGGGCAATGAAGTTGTCCCCGGTGGTCAGGGAGATCTTCACATCTTCATCTGTTTCCATTAGCTGCAGTTTACCATCATTGATCCATTTTTCCAGTTTTTCTTTCCCCACATTTTCCACTAATTTATCAATGATTCCTTCCGTCATGATAAGTTCAACTTTACCATCCTTTTCCAGGGTTTCCAGGAAAATTTTGATACTTGACGGGTTGTAAACAGAGGTGAGTTGTTTAAAGTTTTTGCTTTTTGATAAGAATTCTGATAAAACTTCCTGGGGCCTCATGATATTGGTACTGGTGGATTTCACTATAACTGATTTTTCCAGGCAACCTATGTCTTTGAAAAGTTCTGGAGGTATGCAGCTGATATCATGGTTTAAGAAAAGACCTTCACATAGATTCAGGGAATAGAAAGACCTCATAACATCAATTAATTTGTTAGCTACAACTTCTCCAGTCTGTGATAGTGAGTAGTGTCCTGATTCTCGGAAAATGAAATTTTTCTGTTCCAGTTGATTCATTCCATGTAGAATAGTGGATGAACTTAGATGGATCTCCTTACGTAAATCCGCTAAATTCTTAGATCCACTTATTAAACTAATTAATATCTTAGCCCTCACATCTGAGGCTATAAAAAACTTCATATCATCTTTAACTTGCTCGTAGAGTTCAAACATGTAGTCCATTTCACTTCCACCTTTTTTTGGTAAGGGGATTTTAACTATCAATTTATGATTTTATTCAATGATTTCATTGTTGATTCTTATGACCTTAATTTAAGTTGCTTAATCATATGAGTATTAGAGATTAATAAATATTCCCTTAACCTGTACTATTTAAAGATGGTTAATAAGGGGTAAAATTGATTATTAAAAACCATACCAAAAAAATTATGGAAAAAAAGAGTTTATAAAAAATGGATAAATGTTTAACGTTTATTAATTAACATTTATCTTAAATAAACCTTTCAAACCTTTCTTTTCCTACTTTACATATGGGACATGTTTCCGGGGGTTCTTCACGAGCACACAGATACCCGCAAACCTTACATCTCCACACTGGTAAGGGAAGAGAGTTTAATGTTTGTTTTTGTGCGGTTTGTTTAGCTGATTGTCTTTGGCTGGGCCCTGGTCTTCTCTCAGGTATGGAAGTTAGCTTTTTTTCTCCATGGAGGACTTCACTGGAGATGTACAGTCCACAGTAGCATGCTCCAAATTCATCAAGGTCTGGATCACGATAGTCACAGGGACAGATTATATCCAGGTCTTCATCCTTAATTCCTGATGCCAGACGGCAGGGACAGGCCCCGTAACCATAACGATCCTGATTTATGAGGATGCTTTCCAAAAGTTCCTTGGTGAATGCTTCATCTGGATTCAAATGATAACCGAAAGCCTCTGCTTCTTCTTTGGATTTCTCGTAAAACCTGTTTACATCATCTGCAGTGATGTTATAAGGGTTCATCCCAAGATCTCCCTCACTTTATCTTCATTGAACCCAACAATGGTTTCCTTATCATCTATAACCAGGGTAGGAAATGAAAGTTGAGAGTTCCACTTTTCCACCTGCTGGATTATTTCCTGTCTTTCTTCTCCTTCCAGAAGATCCACGTAGATATAATCATATTCCACTCCCAGATCCTCCAGGAGCATTCGAGTTTTTTTACACCATCCACAGGTACTTAAAGCAAAAAGGACTGTTTTACCTTTGTTTTCACCATCAACATGTTGCATTGGCATTTGATTTCCTCCTTTTTAGAATATTACAGTTCTAGATGAGAATTCCATCATGTCAAATGGGAATATACCATTATTTCCAGATATACCTCATTTCAAGCTATAATCTCATTTCCAGATGGGTTTACCCTCATCATCGGGATCAATTGACCATTATTTATCATAATTCCATCTTTTATTATGTTACATCTTGTATTAATAAACTGGTAATAAAAAAATAAGTGATATTATACCAAGTTATTCTTAACCGATTATTCCTGTTTTTGACTATCTGTCCCCTAGTTCGGGATTGATTTATCCTTATGTAAATTATTAGAGGTTATATATTGTCTCGTACCATTCTCAGGGCACAAAATTCTCCGCACATGGTGCACATGTCACTTTCCGGAGTGGGTTTCCTTTCACGGCATTTTCTAGCCTTTTCAGCATCAAAGGAAAGTTGGTACTGTTTTTCCCAGTCAAAATTTTTCCGGGCACTTGCCATTTCCATTTCTTTGGCCCAGGCACTTTCAAGCCCATTTGCAACATCTGCAGCCTGTGCAGCTATTTTTGACGCAACAACACCCTCTTTGACATCCTGCAATCCAGGTATGGAAAGATGTTCAGCAGGAGTAACGTAACACAGGAAATCAGCACCTGCACGGGCTGCCAGGGCCCCTCCAATGGCAGAAGTTATGTGATCGTATCCTGGTGCAAGATCAGTTACTATTGGCCCTAAAACATAGAATGGAGCACCTTTACAGACTGTTTTCTGAATTTGCATGTTGGCTTCCACCTGGTTTAAGGGTACGTGTCCGGGTCCTTCTACCATGACCTGCACATCTGCCTCTCGGGCACGTTTAACCAGATCTCCCAGGATCAGGAGCTCACCAATTTGTGGTATGTCCGAGGCATCAGCCAGACAACCTGGCCTGAGACCATCACCCAGCGAGAGAGTCACGTCGTGTTCACGGGCGATTTCCAGCAGGTAATCATAATTTTTATACAATGGGTTTTCTTCCTGGTTATGAAGTATCCAGGCGGTTAAAAAGGCCCCTCCCCTGCTTACTACTCCCATGATCCTCTCGGATCTTTTGACTTTTTCCACGGTGTCCAGGGTGATGCCACTGTGCACCGTCATGAAGTCCACTCCTTCCAGTGCCTGTTCTTCAATAGCCCGGAACATGTCATCGGCATCCATGTTAACCACAGCATCCTTCATCTGAGATGCAGTTATCCCGGCCTGGTATATGGGGACAGTTCCGATTGGAATATTTGTAGCTTCCATTACTGCTTTACGCACTTCACGGAATTTGGGTCCAGTGGAAAGATCCATCACTGCATCGGCCCCGTATTCAACTGCTATTTTAGCCTTTTTTACTTCTAATTGCACATTTTCAAGTTCAGGGGAGGATCCCAAATTGGCGTTGATCTTGGTACTGAGTCCCCTGCCTACCCCACAGGGTTTGGTGTTCCGGTTTTTATTACTTGGAATCACCACATGACCTTTAGCAACTCTTTTTGTGAGTTTTTGAACATCTATGCCTTCATATTCTGCTACTTTTCGTATTTCGTCTGTGATCTGGCCCTTGCCAGCGTGGTACAACTGAGTCACTTTTCTCACCCTCGTTTCATATATTAGGAAGTAGTTGAAAATTAAATATTATGATAAAAAAATTGCATGCTAAAGATATCATGATCAAGGAAGTGCATGTTACCTCACCCAATGACCTGGTAGCAGCAGCCAAACTGAAGATGATGCGCTGCAATGTGGGAGGACTGCCAGTGGTTAATGAAAAACAGCTGGTGGGAATAATAACCCATCGAGATGTTTTACTGGCTGGTGGGGAGTCTTTGGGCCTTAAAGTAGGCGATTTAATGAGTAAAGACCTCGAGGTAGTAAATAGAGACACTCCAGTCATGATTATTACCCGGATCATGGCAGATAAAGGTTTCCAGAGAATTCCAGTAGTTGAAGATGGTAACCTGGTGGGACTCATAACCCAGAGCTCACTTATCCGTGCACTAGCTGATTCTGGGGAATAACTAAAATCCTTTTTTAAATATCCTTTTTTAAATAATTTTAACATTGTTAATTTTTTAACATTGTTAATAAATTCTTACTCTTCACTACCAGTTTTTCCATATTAATTATTTTTATAAAATCCTTCGGTAATCTTTAATTATTTTTCATAAAATCCAGTTAATAAAGTACCCATCTAAATTTAGAGTTGGGCTAGAGTAATGGTTTGGGAATCTTTGGATCTTTCTTATCTTTTAATCCTCCGATCTTTTTAATTCTCATTTTAAGGAATTTCTCACCATCTTCAGTAACTCCATATATTGGTATAGATTCTCCTGCCCTGAAATAAGCTTGATCTTCACCTATTTCCCGGATACATTTAGAAGCACAGCCAGTTATCACATCAGCATATTTAAACAAACTTTCGGCATCTTCTTCAGAAATCTGAGTTACATGGGCCACGAAAATGTATATTTCAATATTTGGATTCTGTTCTTCAAGCTCCCGGATACTCTTTGCATCTGCTGCAGAAACCAGAGTGACTGCTATCTTCTTAAATCCCATTTTAATTGCTTTTTTAACACCTTTGATCTGGTTAATCTCTGCTGTTTCAGGATCCAGTATATTTTCGACACCTAAAAGCTTGACAACATCTCCAATAGGAGTTGTGCTTACCAGGCCAGATACTCGACCCCCAATACCCTGAATGAGTTCAGGTTCAGTTAATATTACTGTACCGCATCCTTCACATACCGTTACCACAGCATCGATTTTTCCTGCTTCAACTGCAGTATTAAGGGTTTCTGAAACCCCGAAAGAGAGGAAATCCTGCATTCTCAGGGTTCTCTCACCGGTGCAAAAACCAAAATCATTTATTCTAAATTCGATGTTTTCCCTTACATCTTTAGCAGTGAGCTTTTTTATACCCCTGTATTTATCAAATATAGGGCAGTATTCTATTTTTGGCTCCCCCACCTCGACTACTTTTCCGTCTTTAATTTTAACTCTGGTTTTACCCAGGGCTTCAATCACATGTTCATCCATTTTTATTCACCTGAAAACACAATAAGTACTGAAAACATAAAAGTGATTATTAAATATAAGCAATTCATAGAATAAGTATGCTCATTCTTCCTATAGAAAACTTTAAATTAGATGAGAATGAACAGGATATAAGCCATGCCGGGGTGGCTCAGCTGGTTAGAGCGCGCGGCTCATAGGGTATTAAGCAAGTGCTCTGACTTTTTCCTGGGATACCGCGAGGTCGCGGGTTCGAATCCCGCCCCCGGCACTTTATTATCACTATTTTAATGTATTCCTAATTTTCAGGAATTTTTTCAAATATATTGTTATCTAAAAAAATATTTTGTTATCTAAAAAGAGTTGAATCTTTTAACTAAAAACAGTCCAAAGTATCCTATAAAACACTCAATCCTATTAACAAAACTCTATTTCTATCCTCAAAAACCATTAAATAAAAAAATAATTATTTATAATCATTTCAAACGTTGTTCTTTTTCAGAACCTTCAGTGCAGTACAATTCATGTTTCATTTCAAAATTACTGTGGGCAGGACACTGGGAACAAATACATTCTACCTGATCAACTTCACAGTTACTTTTACCTAAAATACAAAATAATGCTTCATTATTTTCAGTCATACACTGGTTATATGTTGGACAGGTTTGGCATATGCAAATCTTTTTCTTTTCCATGTCAATTAATTGGTTAAACTGCTCTTCTGGCATTTGAGACATTTTTTCCAGGGCTAATTCAAACTGGTCCATAAAATCCCTCCTACTAAAATAACCATCCATTTATTCAAAGTGACCATCAAGATTTATTCCATATTATTCTTTGTTATTTTTCTTAAATGATTTTTTTCTTAAATGATCTGTATTTTCATACTTCACAGATCAGTAGTTATATCACCTCAATCGATTATAATCACACCAATTACGTGTATCTCATCCTGATGACGTTGAATGCAACTACCACCCCTACAAATGCAATTCTGATGTAGGGACTCACTGGGGCAAAAAGAGCAATTAATAATATGACCACGCCCACAATACTATGGGTTAAAAGGTTTTTCCAATCAGTTAGATAAGCTCTTAATCCTTTAATAACACGATTCATGCTTTTTAAACTCCTCTCAGTTCATTAATTTATTAACCTCAATTCATGAAGTAATATATTCACTTGTAATATTGATTCAATGTAATATTCGCATTAATTCAATTCAAATAAATTTCAACCACATAAATCTACTTCTTTTAGTATACTAACCCAAATATCTCATCCTCAATAGGTTGAAGCCCACTGCACCTGCAAAAACACCTACCCGGACGTAAGGGTTTATTGAATCAAACAATGTTAATGTTAACATTGAAATTCCAGTTAAAGCGTGAACTATCCTGTTTTTCCTGTCTTTAAAGTATGATTTGATACCATTTACCATGTTTTCCATGAGTTGAGTTACCTCCAAATAGTATATCGAATTATGATATATATAATTATGATATATCATTTTTTTATATATAGTTTTTGGTTATTAAAACTCCAAAAACATTAAACATAAACAACACCAGACTAAAACTGTATCTAAAAAGAATTATGAATGGTTATTTTGGTGTATTTATGCCTGATGAACAGGAAGCAAAAAGTTATTGGGAAATGTTAGACCGGCAAAAGGGAATTATCAGTGAAGCAGAACAGTTGAACCTTTTAAACTCCCAGATTACGGTCATTGGTTGTGGAGGCATAGGTGGAGCCACCACTGAAATGCTGGCCAGAATAGGAGTTGGAAAGCTTCGAATAGTTGATAAAGACGTTTTTGACTTATCAAATATAAATCGGCAGTTAATGAGCAGTCGGGAAAGCGTGGGAAGATCAAAAACAGAAATAACCAAAAAGAGACTGGAATCCATCAACCCCACCATAGAAGTTGAAGCATTTAACCAGGAGTTAAATGATAAAAACGTTTTAAAAATATTAAACGGAAGTCAAATCATCATTGACGCACTGGACAACCTTTTAACCCGCATTATTGTGAGCCGGTGCAGTGAAAAATTAGACATTCCATTCATCCATGGAGCAATACACGGCACCATGGGCCAGGTTACTGTTTTTAACAGTTCAACACCGTCTTACGAAGAATTATTTAAATTACCCTCCCAGGGCAAAGAATTAAGCGATGAAACACGCTCAAAGGTTTCAAACCTCAGTAAAGAAGTTCCACCAGTAATTGGGCCAGTGCCCAACATAGTGGGATGTCTCCAGGCTTTTGAAGCTGTTAAACTAATTACTGGTAAAGGAAGCCCTATTATGGCCCCTCGTGTGCTGATGTTTGATTTAATGAAAGAAGAAGCATTTTCAGTAGTTCGTTTTTAATTAATCACATCCCTGTATTTATTGACCCACATAGCCCTAGAAACAGTACAGTTCAAGTAAAACCAGTGCAATGTGGAAAAACAAGAGTTATAATCTACATTTGATAGTATAAATGTCTTAATTAATATTAATTAATATATAAGAACATGATTAAAGAGTAATAACTTTAATTCCTCTTTAAAAATTTTAATTCCACGTTAAAACGTACGCTCAAACATGAATTAATGTGTTACTTTCAAATAAAGAATAAGGTGTTTTAATGTTATCTCGACAATCAGTGCTACTTGTGAGCTTTATTATTGTAATATCAATTGTAATGACCAGTGGATGTACTTTCGACATGAAAAATCTCATTAATCAGAATAATAACAGTAAGGCAGACATAATTCAATATACAGTTAACGTTGACTCCAGCAATAACAATTCTTATCATGTAAATGGTATGGTAGAAAACAGAGCTGCCCAGAACTACAGCTCTGTTAACTTAACAGTTACTGGATACAATGCTAAAAAAGAAGTAATCTCCAAAACTAAAATAACACTACCAAAAGTACCAGCACATGATTATACTGATTATGATGCATGGTTAACTTCATCCAGCGGTGAAAAAATAAGCACAGCCACTGTTGAATTCATAAATGGCACCAAAGGTTAATTTTTTAAAAAAAAATATTCCAATTTAATTTAAAAAGGATTTTTAAGATGTCCCCGCCACAAAAATAGTATAATGTCATGAGCCGGGAACAAATATGTTATATGTCGTAATTCATTGCGCTGAATGAAATTGTCAGTTAATGCTGAATGAAATTGCCATCTAATAATTATGGTTGTCACTATCCACAAACATTTATATACCAGTAAGAGGAAACATCCTTCCGGTGAAGATCACGGAGGTTACTAAATTGCAAGACAAGATTGGAAAAGTTATTGAAAATATCGAAAAATGCGGTACTAAATTTGTTAGGCTGCAGTTTGTGGACATACACGGGACTCCCAAGAACATGGCGATTCCCCTAGTGAAACCAGACGATATAGAAGACATTATCAAAGATGGACTGTTATTCGATGGTTCATCAGTAGAAGGATTCGTTGATATCAACAACAGTGACCTGGTAATAAAACCGGACCCAGACACCTTCTCCGCCCTCCCATGGAGGCCTGAAGAAAAAGGTGTTTGCAGATTCATATGTGATATCTACTGGCCTGATGGAACACCATTCGAAGGAGATCCAAGGTACATACTGAAAAAGACCCTGGAAAAAGCCGAAAAAATGGGTTATGAATACAACGTGGGTCCAGAACCAGAATTCTTCATAGTGGATATGGATGAAGAAGGAATTGTTTACCCCCACGATGAAGGTGTTTACTTCGATGTGGAACCAGTAGACCAGGGAACCGACATGAGAAGGGAACTGGTTTTGGGACTGGAAGAACTCAACTTCGAAGTGGAAGTAAGCCACCACGAAGTCGGACCAGGACAGCACGAAATCGATTTCAAATTCGACAACGCCCTCAAAACTGCAGATGCAGTAATAACCTTTAAACAGGCCATAAAAGCCATAGCCGACAAATTAGGCTCAATGGTTACTTTCATGCCTAAACCATTCTTCGGAGTGAACGGTAGCGGAATGCACTGCCACCAGAGCCTATTCAAAGATGGTAAAAACGTTTTCTTCGATGCTGACTCCGAAACTCAGCTTTCAGATGAAGCACTTTACTTCACTGGAGGTTTACTCAAACACTCCAAAGCACTGTCTGCCATTGTAGCTCCTTCAGTTAACTCTTACAAACGACTGGTTCCTGGATACGAAGCACCAGTGTACATTGCCTACGGACTCCAGAACAGATCCACTCTGGTCAGGATCCCTGCATCCCGTGGTAACGGTACTCGTGTGGAATTCAGATGCCCAGACCCATCCTGTAACCCCTACCTTGCCTTCGCAGCCATGTTAGAAGCTGGTATGGATGGTATGGCAAACCAGATCCACCCTGGAGAACCAACTGAAATAGATGTATTCGAACTAAGCCCAGAAGAACTGAAACCACTGGGTATTGACACCCTACCATCTAGCCTATGGGAAGCATACCATGCACTGGCCAAGGATGAAGTTGTTAAATCATCCCTGGGAGACCATGTGTACAGTCAGTTCATGGATCTGAAGAGAAAAGAATGGGACGACTACCGGATTCAGGTATTCCAGTACGAACTGGATAAATACCTGCAGATCTAAAACCTCTCATTATTTCTTTTTTTCTTTTATTTTCATACCATCCCCCTCATTGATATTCACAAATCACTGATATCCAGAAGTTTCACATCCCGAATTTTAACCATAACTATTTAAAATCAATCCCAATAATTAAAAATAACATTCTTAAATTAATAATTGGATTAAAATACTAGAATTCATAAAAAACTAGGATTATTATAAAATAGAAATAAGATTTCATTAAAACTAAAGAATTTTACTGATACTAAAATAGAAGGGTGAATAGATGCCACAGGAAACTGATCGTAAGATGATGGAGATCCTGAGGATCCTGGCAGACAGAAGCGAGGTCTTAGGGGCAAAAACCATAGCTGAAGAGCTCCGCAAAAAGGGATATGACCTTGGTGAAAGAGCAGTGCGATACCATATGCGCATCTTAGATGAAAAAGGATTCACTGAGAGAATAGGATATGCGGGAAGACGGATAACACCCGAAGGTATTAAAGAACTCGAAAAAGGTCTTATCTACGATCAGGTTGATTTCATTTTCGCTAAATTTGAAGATATGATGTACCAGACCACCCTGAATCCCACAACCGGGTTGGGAAAGGTGGTGGTAAACTCCTCAACCTTCCAGTACGATGAAGAAGTAATGGAAATAATCAAAAAGAGCTTTAATAAAGGGCTAGCAGTAAGTCCTCATGTAAAGATAACCGAGCCCTCCTCTGAGGATGATAAAAACATGATGGTGATGGAAACCATCTGCGGAACCACCATCGATGGAATGATACTTAAAGCAGGTATTCCAGTGGTTCCCAAGTTTGGAGGACTGGTAGAGGTAATAGATCACGTTCCCAAAACTTTTACCGAACTTATCGCTTATAAAAAGACTTCCATGACCCCACTGGAAGCCTTCACAGATAAGGAAATGACTTCAGTTTTAAAATTAGCAGATTCAGGTAGTGGAAATATTCCGGCCAATTTTAGATTGATACCAGCCACTGCTCGTGATGAAGCAATTAAACTTTTCAAAAACCTCCAGAAAATAGGGGTATCCGGGCTTTTGAAGATTGGTAAACCCGGTGAATCGATTTTGGGCATTCCAGTGGATAAAGACATGGTGGGTATCGCAGTAATTGGTGGTATTTCACCGTTATGTGCTGCTAAAGAAGCAGGGTATGATGTTGATATTAAAATGGCTGAAAACACCGTTGAATTCTCAGAAATGGAACGGGTAGCCAACCCCAAGAATGTGATGAAAAAAGCAGGTGCTGAGCAGGGCGAGAAGGTTAAATTCCTTCTTTCCAAGGCATGGAACCTCATACATCAAGTGGATTTTGACCCGGAAAGCCTTAAAGGACAAGTAATTGTGAATGTTTCCTACCTGAAGGATGAAGACCTGGAAGAAGGGCTCAAAATATTTGATAAAATCATGGCCTCCCGTCCAGAGTACTGTACCAGCAAATACTTCCAGATCATCCCGGGACCCGATGGGAAGAAAGGTCTGGCCACGGTTTGCAGTCTCACCATCGACGGCATACTGACCAAGAATGGTATAGCCTCCACACCACAGTACGGTGGTATCCTGGAAACTGAGGGAAAATCACCACGGTTCATTGAACTAACAGCCTACAATGGATCATCCCTGGATCCCCACGAAATATACCTATCAAAGGGATTAACCTCAGTTAATAAGTCTTTGAAAAAGGGTGGCAGAATTTTAGCCAGTTTAAGGGAAATTCCCTATGTTGCCCGGCCAGAAACCCTGGACGTGTTGGATGAAACAGAAGAAGCCGGTTTTTCCATCCTGAAAGTAGGTAAACCAAGTGAACTGGTCTACAACGCCAAGGTAGATCGTTACCATGTGGGAATAGTTGCACCCGGTGGTTTGAATCCCATAGCTGCCATAAAAGAAGCAGGGATATCTATAGAAGCCAAGGCAGTGGAGATGTTAATGGATATAAGCAAGATGGAAGAGTTTTAAGTTCGAACAACTCCCATCTTTAAATCTTTTCTTGATAATTTTTACCTGATTTTTAATTAACCCATTCGCCATTAATCTACAAACCACTTAATCTACAAATCGCTTATCAGACTTTTTATCCTTAACTTCGTGCTTTTTATCCTTGAACCATCCTATGAATATATTTTCTCCTTTAACCATATCAAAATGAGGGATATATGGCTTTATATCCAGAAGGGGAGTTCCATCAACCACATCCACATTACTGATTTGTAAAGTGGACCCTTCAATCTTTTCCAGACGAACTACCGAAATTCCAATGGGATTTGGCCGTTTAGGAGCTCTTGTAGCAAATATTCCCCTTTTTACTTTATCCAGGAATGGTTTTACCTCCAAGGAATGACCATTGCATAGATGAAAATGGTAGATGAGAAGGATGTGTGAAAATCCATCCAGATCTTTTAAACCAGTTTCATAGTCTTTTTCAAGTTTTATGGTTCCTTTAACTCCCCTGGCACCAACAGGTTGTATTGGCATCCCATGAAGTTCTTTAAAGGGAGAATATATGATTCCAATTGGATTATACTGTACGGGTCCCATGGTTTATCACCATTTAATAACTTAATTTAAATAAAAATTGAATGTAAATAAAAAGGTAATACCCATATTAGTTGATTTTTATGGTTTTCTAACCAATTTATCCATCAATTAAGTTTTAGGCGCAGAATCTAGTAATTTAACTCACATGTTGCTAAAATTCAATAATCACTGGTATTCAATGTATAATAAGTAAGATACTTATAACATATACACAAATTTGATTTGATATGAGATCCAAATTATAAGAATTAATGAGGTGAACTATGAAAGAAAACAAACAAATATGTGCTACTTGCGATGAAATTTGCCATTACATTGAAGAAGAGGTTAAACCTGGCGATACTGTTAGGTTATCACTGGGAAGATGTTATATCCCCGGGAAGGTAGTTACCAATAATGAAGGGATTATGCAGATCGAAATAGAAAGCGAAATGATCAAAGGATTGAGCACAATTGATGTTGGTAAAATGAAAGACTTCCTGGTGGAACTGGAACACGAATGCCCTGACGGTATGTGCTGTACCATAGAAGCAAAGGATGACTAAGTTTTTAAAAACATTTACAGATAGATTAAATTAAAAATGTTTTTAAACTGTCACCTAAGCCATTATTTTTAAATTATATTGGAGATCAAATATCCACATATCTTGGAGCAAATAAACGATATGTTTATATATACATATCGTCAATGTGATAATGCTAATAAATAACGAGGTGAAATTTATGGTTATAATTATTGACAAAGAAAAATGTGGTGGAATCACAGACTGCCCTGGAGAAGGATTATGTATTAAACTTTGCGAACAAGGCGCTATAAAAGAGGTTGACAATGAGCCAGTTCTAGTCCCAGAAAACTGTGATGACTGCGATTTATGCATTCAAAACTGCCCAAACCAAGCCATAAGCAAAGCTGAATAATATTTATTTTCTATAACTTTTCAAAAAAAATAAAATTTCATTGAAATTCCCCCATTATTTTTTTTATTTTTCGAATTTCAGTTTCTGAAAGAAACTATCAGCATATATGTACATTACAGAATAAAAACCATATGTTTATATATACATATCGTCAAGTGATTACTAGTACAAATTAAGGGAAGTGAAATTTATGGTTGTAATTATTGACAAAGAAAAATGTGGTGGAATCACAGACTGCCCTGGAGAAGGATTATGTATTAAACTTTGCGAACAAGGCGCTATAAAAGAGGTTGACAATGAGCCAGTTCTAGTCCCAGAAAACTGTGATGACTGCGATTTATGCATTCAAAACTGCCCAAACCAAGCCATAAGCAAAGCGTGATAACATGAGCTCGGTGGAAAGAGAAGGGAAGGAAACTCGCTCCCTCACTCATAAAAATGAAAAATGTGTAGGATGTGGAATATGTTCAGATGTCTGCCCTACCACCGCGATTAAAATGGGACCATTGCTCCCCATAGCTCGTGGATTAGTTAAAATGGATTATTTGACTATCAACAAAAATGATTGCTGTCTATGCGGTCTATGCGCATCATCATGTCCTTTCGATGCATTAGAACTAGATATCAATGGGAAAAATATCAAAGAAATGGACAATTACCCATTATGGACTCATGATGCTTCCATTGACTCTGAAACATGCATCTACTGCGGACGCTGCAGTACTGCCTGTCCCACTGATGCCATATTCCTACAGCGATCCCTGCCAGAAGTGAAGGAACTGGTTCGTGGTGAAACAGAAGTTGATCAGGAAAAATGTATCCAGTGCGGAATATGTGAAGAAATGTGCCCTGCAGAGGCCATCACCATGGATCGAAACGATATCAACTCCATCAATCCATCCATTGCCAATTCAGTTGATATCGATGAATCGAAATGTATCTACTGTGGTATTTGCAGACGTGCCTGTCCTGTTGATGCCATTAAAATCGTTTGTACCACCTGCATGGAACGAGATGAAATTGCAAATGCAGAGATCAAAGGAGACATAATCCTGGACAATGACACTTGCATAAAATGTGGATGGTGCCAGGAAGTATGCCCAGTTGATGCTGCAGAAGTTACAAAACCATTTGAAGGCGAGATATGTGTTAGAGACGATTTCACTTGCAAAGGTGATTCTTGCCATGCATGCGCTGATGTCTGTCCCTGCAATGCCATCAGCATAGTGGAAGGCAAATCCGTTATTAATCCGACTTTCTGCGTCCTCTGCGGAGCCTGTGTTAAAGCATGCCCACAACAAGGTATAGTTCTTAAAAGGAAAAACATGAATTTGGAAAATATAAAATCTAAATCATGGACCAATAGATTGGCAGATCTTCTGGAAAATTAGCCCAAAATATCAATACTTCCTAAAATCAACAAATTCAATTTCTTCCTCCTTTCTTTTTTTCTTTTTTAGTCAAAATTGAACCTGTTTTTAGAAAGATTGCACTAAAAATTTAACTAATTTAATCTAAAAATTCTTTAAATGTATAAAAAATCTTTAAATATATTCCATAAACATTATCTGAGAATTGAGGTTAACTTAAAATTTGAGGTTTTCTTGTAATTTGAGTGCACTAAAAGCATTAAAATGACGATTTAAGTAAAAAAAAAAATTAGATGTTTCTAGACGTAATATTTTGAATGAAACATCAATCAAGAGATTATTCTTTACCAACCATAACTTCAGTGGCTTTAATAATTGCCACCACATCATCCCCAACTTTTATGTTTAGATCTTTCACTGATTCTTTGGTAATTACTGCTGTAATTTCAGTAGGAGCCTCTATTTTTATTTTCACATTAGCAGTGATTGGTCCTTCCTCTACTTTTTCTACTTTTCCTTTCAACCCATTTCTGGCACTTATTTTCATATCTTTCACCCCGAAGTGATATTTTTTATCAACAGTTTATATGTTAAAACACACAAATAAATTTTATGATCTATTCTAATCATTTATATCGAGTTATATTACATTATGCTGATTGAAATAGCATATTATAACCTAATATGACTCATTCTGCTTTAAAAATAGCATATCTGTTAGACATACTAAAATTTGCTAAATTCATATACCGATATGATTATATATACAAATCGATATAACAATTATAATTATTAAAGGAGATTAAAAATGGAGCGAAATACAAAAATAGCATTGCTAGTAGTTATAATTATTGCAATTGTAGCAATAGCAGGCCTTGTTTTCAGCGGATTTGGTCAGAAGCAAACTCTTAAGATTGCTACCACCACCAGCTTAGAAGACACTGGTCTGTTACCTGTTTTAGAAGCAGCTTTTGAAAAACAAAATCCCAATATTGATGTGCAGTTTATTGCAGCCGGTACTGGGCAGGCCCTGGAATACGGGAAAAAAGGTGATGTGGATCTGGTAATGGTTCACTCCAAAACCCAAGAAGAACAATTCATAAAAGATGGTTATGGTACCCAGCGCTATGTATTTGCCTACAATTACTTCTATATTGTAGGACCCGCAAGTGACCCTGCCCAGATTAATGGAACCAACGCTACCGAAGCATTTTCCAAGATCAGCGCTGCTGGTGCAGCAAATCCAGACCAAGTTAAATTTGTGTCCCGGGGAGATAATTCCGGCACTAATACCAGGGAAATACAACTCTGGAACAAGAGCGGAGCCAACTACAACACCACTGTCCAGGGACAAAGCTGGTACATAGAATCAGGTAAAGGAATGGGAGACACCCTAAATATAGCCAATGAAAAATCAGCCTACACCTTATCCGATTCAGGCACATACCTGGCATACAAAGGCAACATAACTCTGGTACCATATGTTACACAGGGTAAAGACCTTCTTAACGTCTATTCCATGATCCCAGTAAACCCCGAGAAGTTCTCCAATGTGAACTACAACGCATCAATGAAATGGGTAGACTTTGTGCTTTCAACGGAAGGTCAGACCATCGTTGGGAACTACGGTAAAGAAAAGTACGGCCAACAGTTATTCATACCACTGGCAGGACAACCCGAACCAACGAAATAGTACCTGATAAAAAAATAGTTAATTTTTTATTTAGGGGAATCTTAATCCCCTATTATGATTCTTTTTTTGGTGGTTAAGTGAACGAGATAATAAACGCTTTCTTTGAGGCAATCCATCTACTGGTAACTTTAGATCCGGAAGTGATGGAAATTACCCTAAGAACACTCTATATCTCCATAACATCCACAGTCATCGCCGCTTTAATTGCAGTTCCTGTAGGGGGATACATACATTTTCGAAGGTTTCGAGGGAAAAGAACTATTATTAATATTATACAGACCCTTTACAGCATGCCCACTGTCCTGATAGGCCTACTGGTTTTCCTGTTAATATCCAATCAGGGACCATTAGGTAATTTACACCTACTTTTTACACCAGGAGGGATGATAATGGGCCAAACTTTACTTGTACTCCCAATTATAACTGGTTTCACCATCCTGGCATTAAGTGGTGTGAAGGATGAAATTAGAGATCTTTCATTATCCCTGGGGGCCAGTGAATTTCAGTCTATTAAGACCATTATGCACGAAGCTAAATACGCCTTATTAGGTGCACTTATCCTGGGATTTGGCCGGGCTATATCCGAAGTGGGAGTTGCAATGATGATCGGGGGAAATATCAGAGGTTACACCCGTGTTATAACCACCACCATGTCCTTAGAAACATCCAAAGGTAATGTAGAGCTCTCCATAGCCCTGGGGATCATTCTTCTGATTATTGCCCTGTTAATAAATCTGGGGTTAAACTACGTCCAGGAGAAATAACATGAATCTACTGGAAATTCAAAATTTATCAAAAGAATACGACGGGAAAAAAGTCCTCGAAGATATTAACCTTTACTTAAAAAAAGGAAGTACTTTAGGACTTATAGGTCCTACAGGATGTGGTAAAACCACATTGTTACGTATTATTGACCTTATTGAAACTCCTTCTTCTGGAAAAATTATTTTCAATGGCCTGGAGATTCCTAAAAATAAGAAGGACCAAATGGATATTAGACGGAAGATGGGGATGGTCTATCAAAAACCCATCGTTTTTAAGGGAACTGTTTATGACAATATATGCTATGGATTGAAGATCAGAGGGGAGAACAAGGAAGAATATCAGGATAAAATTAAAGATCTTCTGGAATCACTCGGCCTGGAGGGCTATGAAACAAGGGACGCTTCCACTCTTTCAGGGGGTGAAACCCAAAGAATGGCCCTTGCACGGGCCCTGATCACTGCCCCTGAGCTTTTACTTTTAGATGAACCCACTGCCAACCTGGATCCACAGTCCACAGAGAAGATTGAGAAGTTCCTGGAACAACTACGTGAAACAGGGAAAACCACCGTGATTATAGCCACCCACAACCTGATTCAGGGCCAGCACCTTTCCGATGAAATCGCCATACTCAATAAGAAAATTTTCCAGATCGGTGAACCAGAAGAAGTTTTCAGGAAACCCAAAAATAGATTCGTGGCTGAATTTGTAGGTGTGAAGAATGTTAAGAAGGGAATCTCCAGTAAAGTAGAAGATAACCTCACTGTAATCAATACTGGAAACATCAAAGTTTATGCTACCTCCACCTTAGAGGGAGATGTTTATTTGAGTATACGGCCAGAAGAAATAACCCTTTCCAGATCAGAAGTTCGAACCAGTGCACTTAATGAATTTAATGGAGAAATTAAAGAGATCAGGGATTCTGGAGGAATTTTAGATCTTAAAATTGATGTAGGTGAAGTATTCTCAATCTACATGACTCAGAAATCATTTGCAGATATGGAATTGACAATAGGTTCAAATGTCTGGTTACAGTTCAAAGCTTCAGCAGTGAATATTTTTGAGGTTTAAAATCAACCAGAACAGAGAGGTTTAAAATTAACCAAACAGACTTTATAAGAAAAATTAGAAAAAGAAAAAAATTTCATATGAACTATAGAGTTTGAGAAGTATCTGTCAGTTATATAGAGTTGAGAAGTATCTATCAGTTACATTATAGGATTAAAACTGAGAATCATGAATTAAAATTAAGAAAAGATGGTTTAAAATAGTGGGCGGAGGTTAAACTATTAATTTCTTTTAACTGCCCTTAATTCTCCATCAACTTCTTCCACAAAAAGAATTGCCTTCTCATTTATGGGACACGGTTTTACTGATTTGGTTTCTTCATTCCAGATGGTTCCACTGGTTACCCTTCGACCATCAAGGGTATAAATATCATCAATACCCGCATCCAACAAGGATTGAACCGTTTGGGACCCAAGTAAATCTCTTATATTGCCAATCTGCAGGAATCTACCATCATTGGACGTGGAAGCAAGGGCCAATCCTGCCATGGACCCTATAACCCCATCTTCAGTTCCACCAAGCCCCTCTAATCGTATTCCTAAATTTTTTGCCATTGTTCGAGCTTTTTCCTGGGTTAAAACCGTATTCTGGGCATCTCTTCCATAGGCAATTAGGGATGGTTTTATCTGTTCTGAGGTTGCCACAGATAAACCCGGGTCACTACCTTCAATGAAATCATTGAGCATTTCCTCTCTGGCAATTTCAAATATCTCGTCCAGATATTGGTAACCATCCATAGTAATATGGATAACACCACAACTATTGTGAGAAGTGTACGGGATGTCCGGGTGAACGTATAACTGGTGTCTGGTAACTCCTCTTACCGGGAACTTTTTTCCTAACTCCGCAGCTACTGCCCTTGCCAATCTTCCAGTTCCCCTTGAGTTAAGATTGTCTGTGTCATCCATACATACATAAATCGTCATTATTTTAAAGCTCCTTTAAATTCTGAAAGAATGAAACATTTTAATGATGTTTTCTTCCATCTAATCTCCCATTCACATGAAATTCTATTTACATGAAAAATTCTTTCTTTTGCGAAAAATTCTTTCTTTTGTATGAAAAATATTTCACAAGGAGATAATTCCCCTTTTAAACCATTACATTAATAAACATCCATTAATTTCATTAAAAAAATTATTAATGTAAATGGATGTGTTTATCAAGTGTTCTGAATCAGTATCAACTTTCCGGTTTGGGGATCTTTATACACCTTCCCTACATTTTCATATCCTGTGGGGCCCCCGGATCCAGTGGCAATGGTTTCATTGATTTGCTGACCCATTTCCAGTTGAACTTTTTCTTTTATCGCCTGGGAAACCGCTGATTTCTCCTGAGGGGACATTTCACTGAACACCACACTCTGCAGGCCCATGGACATTATGGTGAATATGAGAAATCCCACTGCCAGTACCAGCATACAGTCCACCATGTTCACTGCGTAGATCATGGGGTCGATCTCTTCATCACTGGAAAGCAGTTCCTTTCTGCGTCTGTGCATTTTCTGCTTTATCATATTAGAATCTCCTTTTTAGATCTCCAGAGCATCTATTTCAAGATCTCCAGTAAAGTGTCCACTATGGTTTCCAGGTTGGAAAGTTCCTCCTCATACCATCGGCGCCTTACCTTAGATATGGTGAATGCAATAGCTGCAGAAGCCATACCCAGCACTGCTGCATCGAATGCTATTAAAAGATGCTGAGCCAGGGTTTGAATGTCTCCTTCACCCAGGGCAGTGAGTCCTGGACCTAATGGTATCAGGGTCCCCATTAACCCCACTGCAGGGGCGATTTTAGCAATAATATCGGTTTTTTCTAACCTTTTAGCTGCAATTATGCCTTCATCTTCAACCATTTTAAGGGCCAGGGACTCTCTGAATTCTGGACTCTGGTTGGAAGTTTCTGCCAGAGTTATCAGAACTTCCTTATGGCTGGGTGGAAGTTGGCTTGCTTTAATTATGTTAATCAGTTCATCAGGACTCTGCTGATCCTTCACTGCTAACATCTGCGCAATTAATGGTTTAATATCGAATTTAAGTTTTCGCCGCTTGTAATATTCAGATAAAAGAATTCCAAGGTTGGCGAGAGCATATATAAAGAATATTGCCAGAATAACCATTACTGGTGTTAAAAGACTCTGGGAAATTGAATGCATTACACTGTTGAACATATCGTTGATGGAAGCTACCACTGGATCACCTTTGAAACATGTACATGTTGTTGATTATACGGTTACTGTTTTTCTCTACTTCTGTTTATATAAAAGATATCTGCATGGAAAATTCTAGTTATGAGGCATTTCATTGTTTTCTCTTGGTTCCGTACAAGTATCCAAGGATGATCACTGCTGCGATCAATATGATTGCCAGACCATAGTATATTTCGGATTTAGGGGTGTCTTGGAAAACTTCGTATGCTTTTCCATTTCCTCCCCCTCCACCACTCTGCTGATTAAGAAGGCCAGCTGCCGATCCTAAACCAGAGCTTGATCCGTTGCCTAAACCCGTGCCGTTACCATTACCCCCACCAGTACCTCCACCAGTACCAGGATCAGTGCCATCCTTTACTGTAATGAGAATAGTTTTAGTTGACTGACCTGCACTGTTAGATGCAGTTAATGTAACCATGTAAGTACCAGGATTATTGTAAGTGTGAGTGGGGTTTTGTTCACTGCTGTCAGTGTGGTCGTCACCAAAGTCCCAGGCCCAACTTGTTGGTTTGTTACTGGATGTGTCAGTGAAATACACGGTAAGTGGTGCATTTCCAGTGCGTGGTGAAGGAGTGAAACTTGCAACAGGTGTTGTTTCAGAAATGTGTATGATTTGACTTCTAGTAGGTGAAATCTGGCCCGAAGCCACCAAATCCTCACCTGTTCCTTCAATCATTAGTGTCTGGAAACTTGCAGTACCAGTTATAGGCTCACCTGCTGCTTCGGGGAGTACTTTGAGGGTTATGATCAGGGTCTTTAAATGTCCCCTTTCATCATGTCGCATTCGATTTACGTTCCATATACCACTACCAGGATCGTAGTTCTGGAGAGTTTTATCTGGGACAACATGGGAGACATATTGCGTTCCTGATGGTATTGGTACATAGATCTCCACTGGATACCAGCTGTCTAATCCTTCATTACTTGCAGTTACAGTCATGGTGATTGTGTCCCCCACATTTGCCGTGGTTTTATCGAACTCTACAGTCAAATATCCACTAAAAGGGGCGAATGCAAATCCCATAGTCGACGATACAATAGCCAGTAAGACAATTACTGAAATAAGAGTTTTTTCTGATTTCATCTTTTCCACACTGTTTTATCCCATATAACATATTTTTAAGGGTTTAAATCATGACTGAGTTTGACTGATTCCTTTAAATTTTAGTTCAGTTGTTTATGGGAATGTTGGATGCACTCCATGCTTTGACAGTTATGGTGGCTGGTAGTGTTCCATTATTTTTATAGCTGGTTAATATTCTGCTGTATAGATAAATCTGTGACTGATAACTAATCTGCCCCAAACCCATTAAACCATAGGGCGGTGCCTGATTATTCTCAGCCATATACTGCGCAATTCTATTAGCAAAATCCACATAAGTACCCACAGTAAGCGCCCCAGTATTCAAACTCTCATAACTACTAGAGGGCAACGAATAACTCCCCACAGTCAAAGTAGTATTCAACGGTTTACCACTGTTAAGAAGATTAGTTGCACTGGTGGCCAAAAATAAGAACTGCGCCATGTTTATAGTGCTAGTTCCAATAGTTACCGTAGCAGGCAAGGCCTTGTTACTTTCAATCTGAGCTTTAACAACACTCGCCGCATCTAACACTTGAGCAATAGTATAAGTCCCACTAATAACCTCAGTAATAGGTATATTACCAGCACCCCACGACTTGATAGTCACCACAGTAGGCAGCAATCCATTACTCTTATAACTAGCCAAAATTCTACTATAGAAATAAATTTGCGACTGATAACTAATCTGCCCCAAACCAATCAAACCATAAGGCGGTGCCTGATTATTCTCAGCCATATACTGCGCAATCCTATTAGCAAAATCCGCGTAGGTATTTGTGGTCAGTGCTCCTGTTTTCAGGTTTTCACTACTGCTAGAGGGCAGCGAATAACTCCCCACAGAAATGGTGGTTGATGTATTTTGACCGTTGTTGAGCGCTACGGTTGCGGAAGTTGCAAGGTATAGGAACTGTGCCATATTAAGCACATGCCCCCCAACCGTCACCGTGTTCGGTAAGGATTTATTGGCCTCAATATAAGCTTTCACAGTATTGGCAGCATCCAAAATCTCATTAACAGTGACCGAGACCACTACTGGCTCACTGATAGGAATATTATCTGAACTCCAGGACTTAACAGTTACAACTGCGGGTAAAACACCATTCGCCCCATAAAGACTCAAAACCCGGCTGTAAAGATAAATCTGAGATTTGTAGCCAATTTGTCCCAGCCCGATTAAACCATAAATAGGGGCTTCATTATTACTCTGAATATAACTTGCAATACGGTCCGCGAAATTCACATAATCCACTAAACTCATTGTACCAGTGTTTAAATTTTCATAACTACCACTTGGCAATGAATAATCGCCTAGAACCATAGAATAACTATTTGCTCCACCGTTAAACGCAACTGTGGCTTTTGTAGCCAGATAAAGGAACTGTGCCATGTTCAAACTCACGCCACCCACTGTCACCGTGGCAGGTAAGGATTTATTGGCCTCAATATAAGCCTTCACAGTATTCGCAGCGGCAATTATCTCATCTTTGGTTAAATTAAGCGGTACTATACTGTAGGTTTCTGTGTATATAGATCCCCAGTTGTTTGCAGAGTCTATTGCAGCGAATTTTAGGATGATAGTATTACTTATTGGAATGGGGTTGGTGTATTTGATTTTGGTGCTGCTGGTTCTTGGATCTGAGCCATCTGTGGTGTAGTATATGGTTGTTCCCGCGTTGGAGGTGAGAGTGACTATTTGAGTCATATTGTAAACTCCACCAGCAGGAGTGGCGCTGGAGATGAATGGTACCAAGTATGCGAAACCTATGGCTGAGTTGGCAGACATGTAACTTACATAAGGAACCCCCTGTGAATCACAGGTGAGGGAGAGCCAGTGCCCGGCACCATCTAAAGTGTTTATATTGTTAATGATCCAGTTTGAACCTTCCTTGTAAGCGTATTTCAGATTGCTGGTTACAACATCCTGGTAAACTATTCTAGGATTGCCTGCTGGATCCAGTATCAGTTTGCTGGCTAATGAGTCTAAACTATCCACGACTTCAATGACCCATTTTGTTTCAGTGTAGTATGCGTATTTTAAAACTCCCCCACTGAGCCCGGCGCTATAACTAATATGTGGGGCGCCCAGTGAATCAATTACCAAGGAACACCACATACCAACATCCCCAGAGTCATCCACAGTCTCAATCTGCCATATACCAGTTGGTGTTCTTTTGGCGTATCTCAGAATACCTGTAGTTGAACTGTAATAATCATAGTATGCTATTCTAGGGTTTCCATTAGGGTTAAGTGCCAAAGAATTCCAGTGACCACCAGTTGGGGTGGGTGTTACGTTTTCTATAACCCAAGTAGTACCGTTGTTGTAGATGTATTTGAGTCTTTCTTCTGAGTTTTCAAAATAGCTTATTTGAGGGTTGTCATTGTATAAAACCAGGTTTACGTATGAAACATCAGTATTGTTGACTAAGTCAAAGAAATGCCATCCTGTTGAATCTTTATAAGCATATTTAAGTTTGTCTGGAGTGCTTTGACTGTATGCTATGTGGGGGTTGCCGGAGGAGTCCAGTACCAGTGAAACATAATACCCAGAACCGGATTGGGTTGATTCCAGGGTTTCTATATGCCAGGTGGTACCGGTCCAGTATGCGTATTTAAGTTCAGGGTATTCAGTTGCGGAATCTGCCTTCTGATAGTAGACTATGTGAGGGTTTCCTGATGCATCCACGGCAATGGAATTGTACATACTGTTGGTATCCAGGAGGGTGCTTACCCAAGTCCCGCTTGCCCCTGGTTTGTCCAGTATGTAGGTCATGGTGGTGATGTTGGAAACGTGTCCAGCAGCATCAACTGCAATGAATTTCAAGAGTGTGGTTCCAACCAGGTTGATGGGTATTGTCCAGGTGTAGAGTGTGCTGTTAATGGTGGGGTCAGTTCCATCCAGGGTGTAATATATCTTAGGATGGAGATCCAGTTCATCAACTGCAGTCAACTTTACAATCTGGTCCCTGTCAAACAGACCGCTGGGTAAGTCCGCTGAAGCTACTGGTGCTTTAACATCTACCATGTTGTAGGTTACCGTGTAAACTGGACTCCAGTTACCAGCAGCATCCAGGGCTGCGAATTTCAGAATGACATTACCCAGTCCATTAATTGTTATGGGAGTGGTGTAGCGAGTGCTGCTGGTAGTAGGGTTGGTTCCATCTGTGGTGTAATATATGGTGGTGTTGGTGTCCAAATTATCAGTGGCAGTTAAATTTACATTTTGAACTGTGTTGAATGTGCCCCCAACAGGAGTAGCATTGGCAGATGGTGCTGTTTTGTCAATGATATAATTCAAAGTAGAAACAGGGGAGGTGTTCCGTAATGAATCAACTGCAATGAATTTCAGAGTAGTTTTACCCTCATTGGCAATGGTTAGTGGCCCGTTGTACAGTGTACTGCTGGTGGTAGGGTCATTCCCATTCAGAGTGTAATATATTTTTGGATTAGGGTCAAGGTCATCTTTAGCAGTTAAATTAACAGTTATAGTTGTGTTGTAAGAGCCACTGGGTAAGTTTGCGGTGGGTGTTGGGGCCACAATATCAGTGTTACTGGTGAGGATGGTCATGGTTTTTTCAGAACTGCCCACTGCATTGGTGACTGTTAACTTGACAGTGTAGGTTCCGGGAGTTGTATAAGTGTGTGTTGGGTTCTGTTCGGCAGAAGTTGAGCCATCTCCAAAGTCCCATGCGTAGGTTAATGGATTAGTTCCAGTTGACTGGTCATTGAATTCAACAGTTAATGGTACTGTACCCTTGGTGGGGTTGGCAGTGAAATCTGCTTCAGGGGTGCTGGACACACCGTTAACATAGTATCCGGAGGATCCGGTACCACCTACTCGATTTACCCATCGAACACCTTCGCCCTGTTTTGAACTCTGGCAGTAGGCATAGGCACCGAATGCTGCCAGTGATCCTTCAGGAAGGTTGAAAAATTCATAGGTGATCTTGATCATTCCATTGTCAATAAATGTGTAATCAGGGTACAGGCTTCGAGTGTTGGGTCCGACGAACCCTGCCCATAAATCAATGAACATTATGCTAAATGTGTTGGTCAGGTTAGATGTATCCTGACCTTCATAGATGGGATAATTACTGGTCGGGCAGGGCTTCCAGGTCTGGAGACCGTATAGGAAATCTTCTTTAGTAAAGGTTTCATTAACTGTCCCTATCACGTAGGTCATGTTAGCAGGGTCAGGATGCAGATTATAATCCAGAGGAACCCACTGGTATCCACTGGCAGTTATGATAACGTAAAAATTATCAGGAATTGTACCATTTATGGCAATCATTAGTATACCGTTATCATTCCATCCCCGACCACCAGTATCACTCATGTAGAAAACACCAGATGACGAGTTAACAAACACCACACCCCCCGCATCAGTGCTGTTATTGGCAGATAGGTGCAAAGCATTCTGGCCCTGCTGTGCACTTTGACTGGATGAATTAAAGAAATTATAAGTGTTGTTCAGGCCAGTTATGTTTTCGTTGGCATTAAACCGCGCCCCATTATCATTGGAAACTGTTAAATTCTGATCCATAGATGCTGGGATAACAGTTTGATCAGCAGCTGCACTTCCACATATAACTAGAGCCATAAAACACGTGATTGCCAGAAACATTACATAATTCTTTCCCAATTTTCATCCACTCCATTGTAATAAATACTGTTAACATTAACTTCGATACGTCAACATTTACAATTCTTATAATATAAGACTTTCTAAGGAATTTTCTAGAATTTAATACCCACATTAACTCACATATTCTAGGATATTTTTTAAAAAAAAAGAATTTAACAAACATTAAAACTATAATATTCTAAAATAAAAAGTAATAACTATTTACGATAAATCATTACAAATGTAATCAATAGGTTTATTAAACCATCTCGCTTAACTAAAATCATCTTAAAAATAGTCATACTAAGGAATAACAAAATGGATCGAAAAATCAGGGCAACAGCCATAATTGGAGTTATAATTATCATTGGTGTTATCGGAATTTACATCCTAACTTCTGGTTTTAATTTCTCTGGAAATACCACGGATATGATTGGCAGAAGCGTGGCATTACCTGCTGAAATTAATAAAACCTACGCCATGTCAGAATCAGTTACTGTACCCCTTTACATGCTCGCCCCTGAAAAGATGATTGCCTGGAATTCCAACCGCACCTCTTCCGAGAACCAATACATGCCAGTGGAGTACCAGAACCTACCTGTAATGAAGGGAGGTAAGCAGAACTCCAATTATGATTCAATCATAGCCCAGAATCCAGATGTGGTGTTTGTGGGTCATGGGGAGGATAAGGAAACAGTCAATGAAATTCAGGAGAAATTTGGCCAGATTCCGGTTGTGGATGTGGAAGGAGATAACAACCTCACCAGTATCGTGCCTGCCATCCAGTTCATGGGGAAAGTTCTGGGAGAAGAAAATAAATCCAACCAACTGGTCAGTTTCTACAATAAAGTTTCAGATAAGGTTAAAAACACTGTATCCAGTATTCCTGAATCAGAGAAAAAGAAGGTGTACTATGCCAAGGGTGCCAATGGTTTAACCACTTTTGCACCGGGTTCTCCCCAGGTTCAGCTTATAACCATCTGTGGTGGGGTGAATGTGGTTCAGTCCCCGGTGAGTAAGGGAGGTATGGGAGTTTCCATGGACCTGGTTTCACAGTGGAATCCTGATGTTATCATTACAAATGATTCACAGTTCTATCAGAACGTCTACACCAACCAGTCATGGCAGAACATAAACGCAGTGAAAAATAAGCAAGTATACTTGGTACCACAATCCCCATTTAACTGGTTTGAAAATCCACCAGGAGCCAACACCATTATTGGGATACCCTGGACTGCCAAGGTACTCTATCCAGATAAATTCAAGGATATGGATCTCAAAAATCTCACCAAGGAATTCTACAGTGAATTTTACCATTACAATTTAACTGATGGTGATGTTTCCAATATACTGAGTTCTTCCGGGTTGAACAGTTCCAATCAGTAGAATATTTAATCCCCATTTCATTTCCTTCTTCATTTTTAATTTATTTCCCGTTTTGTAATAAACCTTAAAAATCAGGAACTCAGGTTTTAGCTTAAAAACTTTACGTATATCCCCTAAGACGACATGTTTAAATATACTTATCGATCACTTAGTTTATGTAAGTACTTCACAGGTGAGTATAAATGGACAAATACGAAGTTCTCCTGGAAAAAGCCATGCAATTACACGGTGAATTCTGTCCAGGCATAGTTATTGGGACTAAAATGTGTATGGCTGCCATGGAGAAGTTGGGTATGAACCCCCTGGAGCAAAATGAAAACCTCATAGTTTATGTAGAGATAGATCGATGTATATCCGATGCCATAATAGCCATAACCGGCTGCAGCCTGGGTAATCGGAGACTGAAATACAATGATTACGGTAAATTTGTAGTGAATTTCACAGACATAAAAAACAGGAAAACAATCAGAGTATCTACCCGTGACGATAAAGTTAGCTCTTTTACTGGATTCTGGACTTTACTGGAGAATATTCTAACCTCTGATAAATACACGGACCCCACCACTCAAAGAGAAGAACTGGAAACTGTGGCTGAAATAATATCTCAAATGTCTGAGGAGGAACTCCTATCCCTTGAGAATGTTCATCTGGAAATACCTGAAAATGATATTCCTGGCCTTCCAGACCACATAGCAGTATGCTCCATCTGTGGAGAGCATGTTATGGATGGGAAAGAATTCGTTTTAAACGGCAATATTATTTGCAGATCCTGCGCCAATGAAAATGTTAAACTGGTGGTTAACAGATTTTACGGAGACTTTTCCAGTTTTGATATGGAAAGTTAAGGATAATTGCTCAAAAATGGCATTAACCATATGAATAGGAACTACGCTAGAATCCAATACTTCCAGCACCTAAAAAATGGTACATGCAATTTTTTTGAAATTGTTTTTTATTTCTGTTTAAAGTCAGGATTAGACAAGCCGGGATATATGATACAACTTAAAAATGTGGTGCGGTTTATATTGGAGGATGCACTGAAAACACCAGGTTGAATTATGAAGATGGAACCCATGTTGAAGCCAAAACTAAAGATTGTGTGTTTGGTTCCCGTCAAAAACATTACCAGATATGGATGGATACCATTGAAAATGAGGTTAACCAGGTAGGTATTGAAGATTATATCTTGATCAATGATAATTCTGGTTTTTGGCTTTTATTCCGAAAAAATTTAATTAAATAAGACAGGAACATAACAAAAAATTAATTTCTATTTTAACTAATCTTATTTCGAGAAAATAATAGACTATTTAAACATTTAGATACAATTTAAAGAATAAAAATCATTGCTTAAATATATAGATTTAAATCCAGCTTTTTTTAATAAAATTTGAATCAGTTTTTACTAGTATAATATTATTTTAGCTAATTAAATTGTTTCTTACCCTTTAAAAATTGGATATTCGATATGTATATATGGGCATTTAGATTATAGCCAAATTGCTAGTAGATGATAATAATGAATCTTAAGGTTTATATGAAGGTTCAACAAATTTGAACCGTGATATGCAAATCTCAACATATCAACAAAAATGATAGGAGGTGAAAAACTGAAAAAACACGCAATACCAATAATAATCCTATTTTTTGTAGCATTAGCCCTTTGTGGAAGCGCATCAGCAGATAGTGAAAGTGAGACTACAATTTCCAGCCAGTCAGACATGAACACAACCGATCTTCCGTCCAACAGGCACATATTCATCAACGTGTCCAACGATGGCGGAGTGAAGTACAACAATGACAGTGCCTATTACGTTGGCCCCAACGGTACATACTACATCAAAGCAGATGGAGGTGGACTTAACGAGCTTCACGTCAGTAACAGTAGTGCTACAACCTATGCTTATGGTCAAGTAACTGTTGTTAACTCCACGAGTGTGTCCCCATCAGGTGTGTTCTACCTCACCAACACTGGGGGCCGTGGATTCACCGATAACATCATACTTCTGTTATCAGTGAAGGGGCCCATATCAGATGATTTCTCCGTGACCATCATTTCTAATGGTTACACATGGACACTTCCAGTAGTTGCTGGTGCATATCAACCAGCCGCACCAACAGACTATCACTACATCACAGGTGTGAATGAGACTTTCACAAAGTCTGACTTCCAGTACGGACCACAGATCTACAAGCCAGGTCCAGGCGCATTGGGTGTATGGTCCCTACCTCTCTACTACGGCCAGAACACAAGTGAAAGCTCCACTGAGGAGTACTTGATGTTCATAGATCTGTACGTTGGAAACATAAAGTCAAGTAGTGTGCCAGGTTTAATAGACAACGGCGCTGTGAAAGTGCAATACGTATTCAATAACCTTACCACAACAGCATCCTTCAACATGTATGGATGGACACTTGCCTCAAACCAGGGTGAGGGAATCAGCTGGACAAACAAAGTTGTATTGGGAGACACACAATCTAGCGGTTACACAGTTAACTACTCCCCTGTGACTCCTGTTGCAGATTTCTCAGCCAACACCACATCTGGTAACGCACCTTTAAATGTGCAGTTCACAGATACCAGCAGCAACTACCCCACCTCATGGATATGGGACTTCGGAGACAGCACCACATCAACAGAACAAAACCCCACACACACCTACACCAAACCAGGAAACTACACCGTAACACTCACAGCAATCAACGCAGCAGGAAACAGCACCAAAACACTGAACATCACAGCAATAGACGTCATACCACCTACTGTAACCATTGAACCTATTGGCGGATTGTTCAACACCACACAAACTGTAACACTAAATACAACTGATGACAGTGGAAATGCAACAACATACTACACAACAGACGGAAGCGACCCAACCACAAGTAGCACAAGAAACGTTTACAATGGTCCAATAACCATCAAAAGCACAACTACACTACTATTTGCAGCAGTGGATGCATCGGGTAATTGGAGTCCAATCTACAACCAGACCTACCAGATCAAATCCGATGTCTACGTGAACATCACACCGTCAAACTCCAACCCACATGTAGGAGACAAAGTAACCTACACCTTCAAACTAGGAAACAATGGACCAGGAGACGCAAGTAACATAGTATTCACCTACGTAATACCCGAAGGAGTAGAATACGCAGGAGCAAACGTGGACCAAGGAACAGTAAACTACGACCCAACAACCAGAACACTAACCTGGAACGTAGGAAACGTAACAGCAGGCACAGACCCATACCTATGGCTCAACCTCAACATACTAAACCCAGGCACATTCACCATACAACCAACCGTCACAGTAGAAGGATACAACCCCGGACTTAACAACAACATCGAAACATTACAAGTAAACGCAGCACCAAAAACAAGTACAGCAAACACAGGATCACCAACAAACACAGAAACAGTAAACGCAGCAACAACCACGCAAACAATACCAATGAAAACCACCGGAATACCAATAACGGCCCTAATATCCGCATTAATCATGATAGGAAGTGGATTAGCCTTAAGCAGGAAAAATTAAACCCATTTTTTCTTTTTTATTTCTTTTGAATGCCTAATTTTTTTGATTTACTTATATTAAACCAGTTACTGCAGATTCTATAGAATATTTAATGTAGATCATTAGATAACAATCAAAGTTACTTGTTATTTAATGTTTTTTTCCATTTTTTAATATCATTTTGAAAGCATTACATCTGTAAGTTGATCATTTAATTCTATATGAGTTTTTATCTTTTAACACTCTCTTGAATGCTTTTAGACTCTCTGATTATCTATATATCCTACCAAATAATGAAATATTTTTCTATTTTTATTATGAAAATAGTTAGAATACTAATGTTTATATGAAGGTTCAACAAATTTGAACCGTGATATGCAAATATAGGCATATCAACAAAAATGATAGGAGGTGAAAAATTGAAAAAGCACACAATACCATTAGTAATCCTTTTTTTTGTAGCATTAGCCCTTTGTGGAAGCGCATCAGCAGATAGTGAAAGTGGGACTACAATTTCCAGCCAGTCAGACATGAACACAACCGATCTTCCGTCCAACAGGCACATATTCATCAACGTGTCCAACTATGAAGGAGCGAAGTACAACAATGACAGCGTCTATTACTCCGGTCCCAACGGTACCTACTACATTTCAGCAGAGGGAGGAGGACTGAACCAGCTCCACATCACTAACAGTACAAATAATGCTTACGGACAGGTGAACGTTATCAACGCCACAAGTACATCCTCATCAGGTGTGTTTTACATAACCACCACAGGGGGTAGAGGATACAACGATGATATAATTCTTCTTTTATCAGTGAAAGGACCTATATCGGATGATTTCTCAGTAACCATCATTTCAAGTGGTTACAACTGGACACTTACAGGTGCCGCACCCACAACTGACGCTATAAATTACTTAAATGGTGCGGTGAATGAGACTTTCACAAAGTCTGACTTCCAGTACGGACCACATGTCTACAAACCTGGTCCTGGAACATTAGGAGTATGGTCTCTTCCACTTTACTACGGCCAGAACACCAGCGATCCCTCAACAGCAGAATATCTTATGTTCATCGATCTGTACCTTGGAAACATAAGAACTGCAGACATAGATAACGGTGCTGTTAAAGTTGAATACACTTTCAACAATCTGAACACAAAAGCTTCATTCAACACATACGCATGGACAGTAGGCGGAAAAGATGGTGAGGGAATCAGCTGGACAAACAAAGTTATATCTGGAGACACACAATCTAGCGGTTACACAGTTAACTACACCCCTGTGACTCCTGTTGCAGATTTCTCAGCCAACACCACATCTGGTAACGCACCTCTAAATGTGCAGTTCACAGACACCAGTAGCAACTACCCCACCTCATGGATATGGGACTTCGGAGACAGCACCACATCAACAGAACAAAACCCCACACACACCTACACCAAACCAGGAAACTACACCGTAACACTCACAGCAATCAACGCAGCAGGAAACAGCACCAAAACACTGAACATCACAGCAATAGACGTCATACCACCTACTGTAACCATTGAACCTATTGGCGGATTGTTCAACACCACACAAACTGTAACACTAAATACAACTGATGACAGTGGAAATGCAACAACATACTACACAACAGACGGAAGCGACCCAACCACAAGCAGCACAAGAACCGTCTACAACGGACCAATCACAATAAACACAACAACCACACTAAAATACGCAGCAATAGACCCAACAAATAATTGGAGTCCAATCTACAACCAGACCTACCAGATCAAATCCGATGTCTACGTGAACATCACACCATCCATAACCAACCCCACAGTTGGCGACAAAGTAACCTACACCTTCAAACTAGGAAACAATGGACCCGGAGACGCAAGTAACATAGTATTCACCTACGTAATACCCGAAGGAGTAGAATACGCAGGAGCAAACGTAGACCAAGGAACAGTAAACTACGACCCAACAACCAGAACACTAACCTGGAACGTAGGAAACGTAACAGCAGGCACAGACCCATACCTATGGCTCAACCTCAACATACTAAACCCAGGCACATTCACCATACAACCAACCGTCACAGTAGAAGGATACAACCCCGGACTTAACAACAACATCGAAACATTACAAGTAAACGCAGCACCAAAAACAAGTACAGCAAACACAGGATCACCAACAAACACAGAAACGGTGAACGCAGCAACCACAACCAGCACCCAAACAGGAACAGTACCCATGAAAACAACCGGAGCACCCTTAGCCGGACTAATCCTCGGTATTCTATGTATAGGAAGCGGAATAACCCTAAGCCGGAAAAAATAAAAAAATTCCCCCTTCTTTTTTTCTTTTTTAAAGGATAATCAATGAATTCTAGATATGCAATAAGATACATATTATTAAAAATATGAATTTATCTTAATCTTATTAGATATTTATACATTTAAAACTAAAATCAACATTAATTAACGATTTATTTTGCCAATTTATTATTAAATTTAAATTAAAGCCATATTTACTTATAAATAGTCTGTTTTACATTCAACATTACACATCATGTAAAGGTTTATATAATTGATTTATAGATTCTTACATGTCGATTATAAATATTGAAAATGATAATGGAGGTGATAAAGTGAACAAAAAGATAATATTTATAACACTTAGCTGTCTCTTGGTTTTAATTTTGTGTGGAAGTGCATCAGCAACTGACCTGAACAACACAACCAACATTACACAAAATAACCATGTCTATATCAATGTATCCAATGATAATGGAGTTAAATACAACGTGGACTATGATTACTATTTAAATGACCCATTACAACAAGGATACAATCCAAACGGTACCAATGGTACTTACTACATCAAAGCTGAAGGTGGAGGACTTAACCAACTTCACATCTGTGACAGTAACAGCACAAGCGCAATGTACGGTCAAATAACCGTGACCAACACTACCAGTGGTACTCAATCTGGTGTGTTCTACATCACTACCACAGGAGGTCGTGGGACCAATGATGATATCATACTTCTGTTATCAGTGAAGGGACCTATATCTGACAATTTTAATATAACTATAGTCTCAAGTGGGTACACCTGGATAATTTCGGTTTTTGGTGCAACTCAGCCGCCACTACCCACAAACCCTCAGTACGTAGTAGGGGCTGTGAACAAAACTTTCACAAAGTCTGACTTCCAGTACGGACCACAGACAACAAGACCTGCTCCTAGCGGATGGCAACCACTTTACAGTGGCCAGAACACAAGTGATCCTTCAACTGCTGAGTACTTGATGTTCATAGATCTGTACGTTGGAAATCTGAGGTCAGGTCTTTCGCAAGCACCAATAGATAATGGTGCTGTTAAGGTTGAATACACACTCAACAACATGTACACAACAGCTTCATTCAACGCTTACGCATGGACTGGTGCATCATTCCAAGGTACCGGAATTAACTGGTGTAATCCAATCATAAATAACGCAAATCCTTGTGTAGTTACAGTTAATTATGCTCCAGAAACTCCTATTGCAAACTTTACTGCTGATAAAACATCAGGATCTGACTCACTGACTGTTAAATTCACAGACAGTTCTGCAAATTACCCAACATCATGGATGTGGGACTTTGGAGACGGAACAACATCAACCGAACAGAACCCAACACATACCTACAGTGCTCCCGGGAACTACACTGTTAAATTAACAGCAACTAACCTTGCCGGCAGTAATACCATGGCAAAAACCGATTTCATCACTGTTTTAAAATCGGAGGTTTATGTGCAGATCACTCCGTCCATCGCCAACCCCACAGTTGGGGATAAAGTAACTTACACCTTCAAACTAGGTAACAAAGGACTAGGAGATGCGAATAACGTGGTATTCACCTACGTACTACCCGAAGGAGTAGAATACGCAGGAGCAAACGTAGACCAAGGAACAGTAAACTACGACCCAACAACCAGAACACTAACCTGGAACGTAGGAAACGTAACAGCAGGCACAGACCCATACCTATGGCTCAACCTCAACATACTAAACCCAGGCACATTCACCATACAACCAACAGTAACCGTAGCAGGAAACAACATCGGACTAAACAACATCGGAACCTTACAAGTAAACGCAGCAAAAGCAACAACACCAACAACAAATACTGTAAACGCAGCAACCACAACCAGCACCCAAACAGGAACGGTACCCATGCAAACAACCGGAGCACCACTAGTTGGACTAATCCTCGGTATCCTATGTATTGGAAGCGGAATAACCCTAAGCCGGAAAAAATAAAACTTTTTCCTTTTTTTCTTTTTTAAGTTCTTAAATAAGAGGATGGAGATTAATTTTAACTAATTAAATATCAAATAAGCGTTATTGGTATTTATCAGGAAAATAGTTCCTTTATCATTACATAAATGAAAAATAAGTTTAAATGAAAGTGATTTACTTACAAGAAATATCTTGAAAAAAAATGATTGATGATATTGGATTTAAAAAGTTTATTTTTAAATAACAAATATATCTTCAAAACAAATATATCTTCAAAAAAGATAATTTGATCATTCTATTAGAGTTTTAAGGATATTATAAACTGTTGATTAAAAAAAGAGGAAATATTATATCTACTTCCTCTTCATCATATACCATCCTGCACCAAGGATTATTACTATAGCAACTATTACCAGTGCATATTTACCCCATGGCGTGCCTGTTGCACCAGAGGTGTTATTGGCTGTGACATTTCCCGCATTGCCACCAATTACCAGAGGCTGACTTTGTGCTGATTTTAATGGATCAGTCCCGGAACTATCAGTAACACTTAGATAACTGGCATTGGCAGTTATGGTTTTCCCTGACAGTTCTGGCAGCACTTCCATGGTGATGTTCAGGGTTTTCTTCCCTCCTTCTTTGGAAGATAATTTCAGGTTGTCCACTTGCCATATACCTGTACTGGAGTTGTAAAGATTTTTAGTGGTTCCAGTAGTGGCGGTCATGAATTTCATACCCGCAGGTATTGGTGCTGAAACGTTAATATTGGTCAAATCACCTGGCCCAGTGTTGGTTAGGGTAACTATCATTATCACCTGGTCACCAACATTTGCCGTACTTTTATCAAAAGAAACTGATATGTCCGAACCGGCAAAGGCTGAGCCTGCTGAAGCAAAAATCAATAAAAACGTTGCTACCACAGTTAAAATTATTTTGTTTTTATACATTTTTAAATACCCCCTTAATTTCCTCAATGAGAAATTTTTTAGGAAAATTTTTATTTACTATAATGATATGTGTATATATACATATCCACCGATATTATGAATAATTAATCCAAAAATAATCATTCATTAACCGTAAATATTCATAAAATGAAAAGGACATTAATCTAATAATTTCAGGACATGAGAGAAAGATGAACTTTTATATCTTGATTGAGAGGTTTTCATGAATAAAAAAATCATTATAATTATGGTGCTGTTATTAATCATTCTCAGTAGTTTAGCTTTTTATACCAATACTTTGAAGGCCAATTCAAGTAACCAGACCCAGATAACTGATATGCTGGGCAGGAATGTGGAGGTACCCCTTAATGTTAGTCGAGTGGCATCCCTTTCTAACTCAGTTACGGTCCAGGTGTACATGCTGGCACCAGACAAGCTAATTGGATGGGATTCCAATCGAAGTGCAGTACAAAACAGGTTCATGCCCACCCAGTATCAAACTCTCCCTGTACTGGGAGGGGGTAAAAAAGATGCTAATTACGAAACATTCATATCAATGAATCCTGATCTGGTTTTTGTGGGCCATGGCATGTCGGTAGATGATGTGAATGATATGCAGGACAAATTGGGACTGATTCCACTTCTGGATGTGGAGGGAGATAACAATCTCACCAACATCGATTCTTCCATAAACTTCATTGGTAAAACCGTTGGTGAACAGAAGAAAGCCAGTGAGCTGGTGTCTTTCCACCAGAGAATGCTGAGTGAAGTGGTCAGTAAAACCGCTTCCATACCTGAAAATGAGAAAAAACGTGTTTACTATGCCCGGGATAGTACCGGTTTAATGACCAACCCATCTGGATCCGCTCACACTCAGCTAATTGATATGTGTGGGGGCATAAATGTGGCCCAGGTTCCTATAACCAAGGGTAGTGTTGGAGTTTCCATTGAACAGGTCCTAATATGGAATCCAGATATTATAATAGCCAGTGACCCCACATTCTACCAAAATATATACTCAGACCCTCTCTGGCAAAATGTGAAAGCAGTTAAGGACAAACAAGTTTATTTAGTCCCAAATTCACCCTTTAACTGGTTTGAAAACCCACCAGGAGCCAACACCATTATTGGAATACCCTGGACCGCCAAAGTACTCTACCCAGATAAATTTAGTGACCTGAACCTGAAAAACATTACCCAAGAGTTTTACTCCAGTTTCTATTATTACAACCTCACTGATGATGAAGCAAACTCCATAATCACCTCATCCGGGTTGAAATCATAACCATGAAACCATGGACCCCAGTTTCGAATATTGAATGATCCATGTGCACAAATACTAATCCAAACAACAAACATGGCCCCATACAACCAAAAAAGTGATATCTACATGCTCAAGAAAAAAATCAGGGATAAAATAGCAGCTCACAATATATCCATAACAGTACTGCTATGTATCCCTCTCATAATCCTATTTTTCCTTTCCTTTCTGGTTGGAAGATATCCTATCCCCCCTTATGATGTTATGATCACCATGGTTTCCAAAATTCTGCCCATTAACTCTACAGTTTCACCATCAATGGAGACAGTTATCTTCCAAGTAAGGTTGCCCCGTATACTGGCAGCCATGTTAGTGGGGGCGGCTTTATCCATTGCCGGTGCATGTTTCCAGGGATTATTCAGAAATCCACTGGTTTCACCTGATAAGCTGGGAGTTTCAGCTGGTGCAGGTTTTGCAGCATCATTAGCCATACTATTATCAGTTGGAACCATCATGATCCAGGTTTCAGCATTTTTCGGTGGTTTGATTGCAGTGGGACTTACCTACTTCATCAGCAGGACCTTTAAAGGAACATCCATTCTCACCCTGATTCTATGCGGTATTGCCATTGAATCCTTCTTCGGAGCCCTGATCGCCCTTTCCAAATACGTTGCTGATCCTTACCAGCAACTCCCCACCATTGTTTTCTGGCTTTTGGGAAGTTTTTCAGCAGTAACCATGCAAAAACTGGTGATGATGGGAATACCCGTTATAATTGGAATAATAATTCTCCTCCTTATCCGCTGGAGAATTAATGTTATTTCAATGGGTGAGGAAGAAGCTCAAACCATGGGCGTGGATACTAAAAAGTTGCAGGCCATTATAATTTTATGCTGTACTGTGGTAACCGCATCCTCAGTTAGTATCTGTGGAATTATTGGTTGGGTAGGTTTGGTTATACCCCATGTTACCCGGATGATAGTGGGGCCAGATCATAAAATTCTACTACCAGCCAGCGTGGTTACCGGGGCTTTCTTCCTCCTACTGATCGATGATGTCACCCGAACGCTCACCACAGTTGAAATCCCAATAGGAATACTTACAGCCCTTATTGGAGTTCCATTCTTTTTATATCTTCTTAGAAAAAGTAAAGAGGTGTGGGTATGAATCCTCTTATGGAAATAGAAGGCTGTTCATTTGCCTATGATGATAACAAGAACATTTTTGAGGATATAAATTTTTCAGTTACTCCAGGGGATATTTTCTGTATTCTGGGTGCCAATGGTACCGGTAAAACCACCCTGATTAAATGTTTAACCGGCCTTATGAAGCCCAATTCAGGAGAGATCATGATCGATGGTCAGGATATGAATTCATTTTCCCGTGCAGATCTGGCCAAAAAGATTGGTTATATCCCTCAAATTCATAATTCAACCTTTCCATTTACTGTGTTGGATGTGGTGTTAATGGGCAGATCTCCCCATCTGGACATGTTTGAATCCCCTTCTGATAAGGACTATGAAATTGCGCTGAAAGCCCTGGAATCCTTGAATATCAGTTATATGAAGGATAAACCCTACACGGAGATAAGTGGTGGTGAACAGCAGCTGGTTTTCATTGCTCGGGTTCTTGCACAGGAACCAAATATTCTTATTCTGGATGAACCCACTTCCCACCTGGATTTTGGTAATCAAATTCGAACCCTGAATATTATACAAAAGTTGGCCAGTGAAGGTCTTGCGGTGATAATGTCCTCACACTTCCCAGACCATGCATTTATTTCTGCAACTAAAGTGGCACTTATGAATGAAAAAAGATTCCTAGCCCTGGGAAAACCAGAAGATGTCATCACCCCCGAGAACATGAAACGTATTTACGGTATAGATGTGAAGATTCTGGATGTTGGAGGGAGAATGGCCTGCGTTCCTTAAATAATTTCATAAATAATCATTAAGTCACTAAAATAGTAGTATTAACCACAAGACAATGCATTAGACTAATGAAGGTTTAATCACTATATTTTTTAGAAAAATTCCTACGAGCTGCCCATAAAGTTAAAAACTATTACACGGGTTTCATCAACTGTTTTTAGATGATTATACTTTTTTCAGAAACAATGATATTTTACTAAAATTGTTTTAGATAAAATTGTCATCACCATACAATTTTTCATTACACTTGTACCAGAAAATTTATATAAGATGATTGCCAACACTAGTTTGTCGGAAGTATGTTTCCTTCTTCCGGTTAAATTTATTAGAAAACCAAAAAAGAGAGGTCAAAATGGTAAGAAAAATAGCTATATACGGTAAAGGTGGAATTGGAAAGTCAACAACAACTCAAAACACAGCATCAGCCATGGCACACTTTCACGATAAGAAAGTGATGATACACGGCTGTGACCCCAAAGCAGACAGTACAAGAATGATCCTTGGGGGCAAAATGCAGACAACCATGATGGACACCCTCCGGGAAGAGGGAGAAGAAGCCTGTATGGACCTAGATAAAATTATGTCCACCGGATTTGACGGAATTAAATGTGTTGAATCAGGAGGACCTGAACCCGGTGTTGGATGTGCAGGTAGAGGAGTTATAACCGCCATAACCATCATGGAACAACTTAAAGTCTATGATGACAATGACTTTGTTTTCTTCGATGTTCTCGGTGATGTTGTGTGTGGAGGATTCGCAATGCCCATCAGGGACGGTAAAGCAGAAGAAATTTATGTGGTAGCCTCTGGAGAGATGATGGCACTGTATGCTGCCAACAACCTTTGCAAAGGTATGGTGAAATACGCAGAACAAAGCGGTGTCCGGCTTGGAGGAATAATCTGTAACAGTCGAAATGTGGACGGAGAGAAAGAACTCCTGGAAGAATTTTGTAAACGTATCGGGACCCAGTTGATATATTTCGTTCCACGAGATAACATCGTTCAGAAAGCAGAATTCAACAAAAGAACCGTTGTTGAGTTTGATGAAGAATGTAACCAGGCCCACGAGTATGAGGAACTGGGTAGGAAAATAATTGAAAATGAAAATTTCGTAATTCCCAATCCAATGAGTATGGAAGAACTGGAAGAAATGGTTATGAAATATGGTTTAGTTGATTAAACAAACCAACCATCTACAAATTGGAAAGGGATTGATACCATAGAATCCAAGTTCAAAAATTTAACGGTGATTAAAAAAATGAAAATGATTAGAGCAATTGTACGCCCAGATAAAACTGAAGAAGTGGTTGATTCACTGGCAGAGGCTGGTTATGTGGCTTTAACCAAAATGGATGTTATTGGACGTGGAAAACAAAAGGGTATTCAGGTGGATAAAATTTACTACGATGAGTTACCCAAAACAATGATTCTACTGGTTGCAGAAGACGATGCCACTCCCCAAATTGTTGATTTAATAAATGAATCGGCATTTACCGGGAGTTTTGGTGATGGAAAAATATTCATCAGCCCAGTAGATGAAGCTTACACCGTAAGAACGCGCAGTAGTGAACTTTAACTTAATTTATGGGAAATAAAAGTCGGTGCATTTAATGAAAGAAATAATCGCAATAATCCGCCCCAACAAAATGACTCAAACTAAGGACGTTCTAAACGCCCTTGGATTTCCTGCAATGACTGCACAAAGAGTAATGGGGCGAGGAAAGCAAAAAGCAATAATTGGAGAAGTATCCTTCGACATACAGAACGAAACCCTTCTAAAAGAGGAAGGTACCATGCGATACATACCTAAACGACTTATATCGCTAATTGTACCCGATGAAGATGTTTCTTTAATTGTTGAAGCAATTATGAGAGTTAACCAGACCGGACAAAACGGTGATGGGAAATTATTTGTATGCCCTATAGACGAGGCAGTGCGGGTAAGAACGAATGAACGAGGGACAAAAGCCCTGGTTTAATCAATATTAAGATCATCAATCCAAAAGGGACAAATTAGCATAAAAATATTTCGAACAAAAAAATAACGGAGAATTCAGCATTTTAGGAGAGTAAAAATGCCCTATGAACTTTTTGAAGTGGATAAAGAAATCCCGGAAAGGAAAAACCATACTTATGTAAAAGACTTAGCAGATCCAACTGGAGAAATCCCAAAATGTAATACTAAAACTGTTCCCGGTTGTATGACCGAACGTGGGTGTGCATTTGCAGGTGTTAAGGGAGTTATAACTGGAGCTGTGAAAGACGTGGTGCACGTGGTTCACTCACCTGTAGGATGTACCACTTATGGTTGTGGGAGTAAAAGGTATCCCACTTCCCCTGATCTTCCCAATGGAGATAAAATTCCTGTAGATCAGTTTAACCTGAAATATATTATGGGTACCGATCTAAAAGAATCGGATGTGGTTTTCGGTGGAATGAAAAAATTACGACAGTCCATCTTGGAAGCTGCTAAAGAATTTCCATTTGTCACTGCCATCTACACCTATGCAACATGTACAACGGGACTTATAGGGGATGACATGGATGCAGTTGCTAAAGAATTATCAGAGGAAATTGGAAAAGATGTAATAGCATTTAATGCTCCAGGATTTTCAGGGCCAACTCAATCCAAAGGACACCATGTAGGTAATTTTACCCTTTTCAACAAATTGGTTGGAACCAAAGAACCACCAGAAACAACGCCCTACGATATCAACCTAATCGGAGAATACAATATAGATGGAGACCTGTGGGTCCTTCAAAAGTATTTTGAAGAGATAGGAATTAACATACTCTCCACATTCACTGGAGACTGCAGTCATGATGAAATATGCTGGATGCACAGGGCTAAATTAAGCCTAGTAAGGTGTCAACGTTCTGCAACTTACATTGCAGACTTAATCGAAGAGAAATACAACATCCCCTACATCAAGGTGGATTTTTTCGGCCCAAAATACTGTGCCGAAAATCTTATGGCTGTAGCTAAACACTTTGGACTGGAAGAAAATGCTCAAAAACTCATAGATCGTGAAATGGCCAAAATACAACCAAAATTAGATTTCTATAGAGAAAAACTTGAAGGAAAAACATTGTGGGTGTTTTCAGGAGGACCTAAAAACTGGCACCTTCCAGAACCATTAAAAGAACACCTTGGAATGGAAACAGTTGCTGTTTCAACCATGTTTGAACACGAAGATGGATATGAAAAGATCAAAGAACGTGTGGGTGAAGGAACTGTAATTGTGGATGACCCTAACTCACTGGAACTGGAAGAAATCATTGATGTATACAAACCAGACATTATTCTTTCAGGAATAAAAGAGAAATATATAGCTCATAAACTGGGAGTTCCCTGCGTGTTAATCCATTCATACGAAAATGGGCCCTACATGGGCTTTGAAGGATTCTTAAATCTGGCCCAGGATATATACGCATCAATATATAATCCAGTGTGGAATATGTTAGAATTTGAAGAAACCATCGAAGATGAAGAAGAAACTTCAAAAGAGGAAGTAAAAGGCAAAATATCTGAAACCGGAACAAATGTTCCTAAAGCCAAAGAAGAGGAGGTCCTGTAATGAGCTGTGCCAATGTAATGAAAAGGGATAGAACTGCAGTTATAAATCCCCTGGTTACCTGCCAGCCCATGGGTGCCATGTATGCAGTTGCCGGAATAAGAAGAGGTCTTCCACTGGTTCACGGATCTCAAGGATGTTCAACCTTTGTGAGATACTCATTCTCCAGACATTTCAGGGAACCTTCAGAAATTGCAGTAACATCACTACACGAAGATGCCGCAGTTTTCGGCGGAAGAAAAAACCTGATATCCGGTATTGGAAACCTGGCAGTCCGGTTTAAACCAAGTGTGATCGGCGCCATAAGCACCTGCTCCAGTGAAATTATTGGAGATGACATGGAAGGTTTCATCAAAATAGCTAAGGAAGAACTAAAACAAAAAATAGGGGAAGAAAAAGCAGAAAAAATAAAAATTGTACCCATAAGCACCCCCAGTTTTGTAGAAACCCATTTCAAAGGTTACGACAATGGTATTAACGCATTGGTGAATAATTTAGCCCAAGATCCTGAAGATAGTAATGAAAAGGTCAATATAATTCCAGGAATCGTTAATCCAGGAGATATCAGAGAAATAAAACATATAATGGGACTTATGGGAATTGATGGGATCATACTCACCGACATATCTGATCCATTTGATTCACCACTCCGCCCCTCAACAACTGAAACCAGACCATTCTATCCTAAAGGAGGAACAACTCTTGAAGAAATAGAAGATTCATCTAACAGCCTTGGAACAATAGCTTTGTGCGGATATGCAGGTTCTGGTGCCCTTTCTCTTGAGAAAAAGTATGAAGTTCCTGCTGCTGTAGGTCCTATACCCATTGGTGTTAAAAATACCGATAATTTCCTGAGAAATTTGAAAAAATTCACCGACACAGAAATTCCAGATTCTGTTCTGGATGAAAGAGGACTCTTAATAGATTCCATGGCAGATCTCGCATCAAGGTATCTTTTCGGACGTAAAGTAGCCATATTTGGAGATCCAGCCATAAGTGCAGGGATAGCCCGCTTTGTATGTGAACTGGGAATGATCCCATCCGTGGTTTGTACTGGTGTTGAAAATCCAGAATTCGTTAGTGAAATGAAAAAAGTAGCCAAAGAATCAGATGAACCAGTAGATGTCATGATAGGAAGCGATCTAAGAGCTTTAGAAGTTAAATTAGAGGAAGAACCAGTAGAAATGATGATTGGTCACTCTGATGGCAGATTATTTGCTAAACACCTCGATATTCCATTGGTAAGAGTTGGATATCCAGTTTATGACCGAGCAGGATATCACAGAGTCCCTATTGTAGGTTATAATGGTTCAGTTAATCTAATAGACCGAATAACCAATACTGTGTTTGACAAATACTATGCTGACGAACACTGGAAATTACAGCAGTAAAATGATCAAAATTTTCATAAATTTTTTTTAAAAAATATATATTAAGTAGCTAAAAAATGAAAAAAAATATAAATTAACGGTTATCTAATGCAAAAGAATAATAAATCTCACCATAACCCCCAAAAGGGGGATAAAGAAGTGATTTCTTCCCTGGATCTGCAGGATATTAAAATTCCTAAAATACCAAAAGAAGTGATAAGTACCCTGAAATCTCGAAAGAAGCATATGTGCATCAAAAGAGAGGGCAATGAATCCACTCCTGCATGTAACCAGGCCAGTGTCCCTGGAATGGTAACTCAACGATCATGCGTTTATGGTGGGGCCAGGGTGGTTTTAATGCCCATAACCGATGCCATCCACTTGGTACACGGTCCTCTGGGCTGTGCATCATGCACATGGGATATTCGTGGAAGTAGGTCATCAGGATCTGAACTCTATCGTAATGGGTTCTCCACGGATCTCCAGGAAAAGGACATTGTCTTCGGAGGCGAGAAAAAACTCCTGGAAACCATAGTAGAGTTGAACCAGTTATTCAAACCTGCTGCTATTTTCGTCTACGCCACTTGTGTGGTGGGGTTAATTGGAGATGATATTAAAAGTGTTTGCCGTGAAGCAACCGAAATCACTGGATCAAGAGTTATACCAGTCCAATCAGAAGGTTTCAGGAGCGTTAATAAATCACTGGGACACCAGCTTGCCTGTGATGCCATGCTAGAATACCTCATTGGTACCGAACCTCCCCAGAAAAGTATAAAAACTTCTCAAAAAAGTATAAAAACTCCCCAAAAGAAAATGGACACTCTTGAAATAAATATTCCCCCTACAAATACAGAAGACCCTCCAGCAACAACTGATTACTTGATAAACATTTTAGGAGAGTTCAATGTGGCTGGAGATTTCTGGGCAATGAAACCACTCCTGGAAAAAATTGGAGTTTCCATTCAAGCGGTGATTACAGGAGACTCACGGGTTGAAGATATAGCAAATGCCCATTTAGCCCATCTGAACCTGGTACAGTGCCAGAAATCATCCCGTTACTTGGCTGATTCCATGGAAGAACGTTACAATATTCCTCAGGTCAGAGTAAACTTTTTCGGAGTTGAAGAAACTTCAAAATCCCTCAGATCCATAGCTGAATTTTTCAACGACCCGGTGATGATGGAGGCAACTGAAAAGCTCATTGAACTGGAAACCAGCCGAATCAGAGATGCCATTACTCCCTACAGGCAACGTTTAACTGGTAAGAAAGTTGCGGTTTATGTTGGGGGAAATAAGGCTTGGTCTCTTATCAGAGCATTTGAAGAGCTGGGAATGGAAGTACTGATGACTGGAACTCAAAATGGGTTGCCTGAAGACTATCAGCGGATAAAAGAGACTGTGAGAGATGGAACCCTCATTGTGGATGATGCCAATGCCATGGAACTGGCCAGACTTCTGGAGAAATACCAACCAGATTTACTGGTTTCAGGAGCAAAAGAGAAATATATGTCACTGAAAATGGGAGTAGCGTTCTGCGACTTTAACCATGACCGTATCAGCTCTTTTGCCGGTTTTCAGGGATTCCTAAACTTTGCCAGGGAAGTGGATCGGGCAGTGTCAAGTCCAGTTTGGAAATACACTGCCAAATTAAAACAGGGCTCAGTTTTTAATAATCCAACGAAATATCCCTCAAAATCATCACCTTTGATAAATACAAAAGCAACGGCCCACTCTAAAGTATCAGGTTGTAAAAAATCCAACTCTAAAGTATCAGATTATAAAGAAACCCAATTTAAAGTATCAAATTATAAAGAAACTTATTGTGAAATATCAGCTTGTAAAGAGAAGTCTAATTCAATGAAATGCAAAAAATCCGTGAAAGAATGTTCATCCAAAACAAAAATTTCCCCAGAGGTGATGTAATTGCACAGTACTCCTGAGAATATCCCTCCAGATAAGGTTACATCACCTGGGAAATCCCTTGAGACTAATAAAAAGAAATTTGCAGTGATCAATCCCTGTAGAATGTGTCAACCCATGGGTGCTGTGCAGGCCCTTCTGGGTATTGAAGGTGCTATGCCACTTATACATGGTTCACAGGGATGCAGTACCTACATGCGATTCCAATTATGCCGTCATTTCAGGGAACCAATTAACGTGTCTTCCACATCCATGAGTGAAAGTACCGTGGTGTACGGTGGCGAAAAAAACCTTATAAAAGCCATGGAAACCATGAACTTACAGTACCATCCCACCCTGATTGGGGTTACTTCCAGTTGTCTTACCGAGACCATTGGGGATGATGTAGATGGTATAATAAATAAATTTCGTGAATCCCACTTTAAACTTAATAAAGAGGAACTTCCACCCATAATAACAGTATCCACTCCCAGTTATACGGGTTCTCATGTAGAAGGCTATGATAAAACCATTAAAGCCATATTAGAAAGTCTGGCTTTACCCCCAAAATCAGAGGATAAAAATGATGTAATCAATATCATCCCTGGAAACCTGGCCCCCGCAGATGTGGAGGAGATTAAACACATATTAGATCTTATGGAACTGGATAACATTATCCTCACGGATACCTCCGAATCACTCCATGCTCCTTTAAATGGATCAATAGAATTTTTACCATCAGGTGGAACAACTTTAGATGAAATCAGACGAACATCCAATTCAAAAATTACATTAACCCTCTCTAAACACGCAGATTCAGGTGGGATCTTCCTTAAGAAAAGATTTGGTGTTCCCCATGTTACACTACCCCTCCCGGTGGGCCTGGAGAACACTGATCAATTCATAAGCACCCTTTCCTCCCTGAAAGATGTTGAAAGTATCCCCCCAGAGATGGAACGCGACCGTGGCAGATTACTGGATGCTTTGGTTGATTCCCAAGCCTACAATTACGGGCGAAAAGTGGCAATCTATGGAGATCCAGATTTAGTATTAGGCATGGTGAGTTTTCTGACTGAGATGGGCATGGAACCTGCGATTATTGCCACTGGCACCCACAGCAGTAAATTCAGTGCAGATATTCAAAAGATCATCTGCAAAACTGGGCATGATCCAGTGATAATCAATGGCGGAGATCTCTATGATCTGCACCAGGAAGTCAAAAAAACGGGAGTAGATCTCCTGATAGGAAACTCTTACGGAGCACGTGTAGCCGTGGAGGAAAATATTCCCCTGTTTAGAGTAGGATTCCCAATATTTGACCGGGTAGGTGCCCAGAGAATCCGCATTTTAGGTTACAGTGGAAGTTTAAATCTTTTGGATCAACTTACCAACACCATCATCCAGCACTACTATGATGAAGCAGGTTATGAGTTAATTGAGGGTATGGAAAATTAAATTAATTAATAGTTAAATGAATTAGCAGGTGTTTAAAGGAGTATATGGGCATGATCGACATTATATTAAACCAAAACCGTTGTCAAGGTTCAAAATGCGGCAAATGTGCGTATGTCTGCCCAAATAATGTTTTCACAATCACTGATGTAGTAACTGTTACATCCCCTGTTTACTGCAAAATGTGTCAGGAATGTTTAGAGATATGCCCAGAAGCAGCCATTATCATAAATATTCCAGATCATGACAAGAATACAGCAGAAAAGATAATTAAAACTAAAAATCGAAATACGGGGAAAAAAAGACTATTAAAAACTTATTAAAACAATCCCCTGGAGGATTAAATGAAGATCGCAGTTGCCTCTAGCGATGGTGAGACCGTAGACCAGCACTTCGGACAGGCCAGTCACTATCTCATCTTCCAGATGGGAAAAGGAGGCCTCGAATTTTTAGAATTGAGAGAAAAAAGCAAAAAACCAATTTATGATCATGAATATCGTTGGAAAAGAGGTTTAGAAATTTTGAAAGATTGTCGGGTAGTATTTTGCCGAAGAATAGGTGATGAACCCCGTCAAAAATTACAGGAATTTGGAATTGAAGTAGTAGAATCGAAAAAAGAGACCATAACCAATGCAATAACCGGTTATCTTACTTCAGTTATCCAGGAAATAAAATCAAATAAGCAATTGGAGGGAGAAGATGCCCATAATAAAGATTGATCATGATAAATGTGATGCCAGTGACTGTGCAGAATGTGTAGATTCCTGCCCCATGTCAATTTTTCAACTGGAAAATAATAAAATAATCACCAAATCAGGGGAAGACTGTAATTTATGCGAAATGTGCCAGGATCTATGTCCCAGCTCAGCCATAAATATAACAGAATAAAACTAAATAAAAAATAAGAAAATTAGATTCCTCCAAAGGGAGGAATTTCTTTATTTTTTGATAAATATTTCTTTTTAGAGGGGTTTTGATTGAAAATTAATAAAATACTAAAATAAGTAGAGTCTATTAAATGAGTAGAGTCTATTAAATGAGTAGAGTCTATTAAATGAGTAGAGTCTATTAACTCACAGCTCATCAATACTTTATCCCACTTTTAAGCTTAATATTCCATATTAAAGATATATTTGAATATTACAGACATATCGGAGAATTTTTATGAGGGAAATTTTAACAGCATGTACAGCTGACTGCCCCGGAACATGCAGCATAATAGCCCAAGTAGAAAATGAAAAAATAGTTAAATTGCACGGAAATCCTGAACATGACATAACCAGTGGTTTCATCTGCAGGAACGCAAAAAACTATTTAAAAGAACGACTTTACAACGATAGGAGAATTTTACATCCCTTAAAAAAGGAAGATGGTAAATGGGTGCAGATTAGCTGGGATGAAGCCCTGGATATGACCACCACTAAAATAAAGAATGCTTGTGAAAACTACGGAAGCCAGTCTATTCTTTATTACCAAGGCTATGGAGCTAGAACCGCACTTAGACTTATTAATCGTCGTTTTTTTAATCTATTAGGCGGAGTTTCCACCCTTTACGGATCAATATGCGGAGGAACAGGACAGGCAGGTCAGGAAATGGACATGGGAGTTCGTCTATCCCATGACCCCATTGATCATCTTAACAGCAAAGTTATATTGGTTTGGGGTCGAAATCCTGCAGTCACCGATATTCATCTGTGGAAGATCATTAAACAAGCACACCGAAAAGGGGCTAAATTAGTAGTAATTGATCCGGTGAACACCAAAACCAGTCATAGTGCAGATATGTACCTGCAGCCAGTTCCGGGCTCCGACAGTTTTTTAGCCATAGCAATTGCTAAGATAATATTAAAAGAGAAAATCATTGCTGAAGAATTCATACACAAAAATACAGAATACTTTCAGGATTACCATGATTTACTGAATGATTACAGCCTGAATGAACTTTCCAGAATAACCGATGTCCCCCTGAACGACCTTTATAAACTGGCAATGTTGTATGCAAATGGTCATCCCAGTAGCATCATATTAGGTTGGGGTTTGCAACGTTACGTGAAGAGTCATTTGACTTTCCGCCTTATTGATGCACTGGCTGCCATTACAGGGAACATAGGAAAAAGTGGTGGTGGTGTCAGTCATGGTTTTGATGAATATGGCTACTTCAACCATGAGCATGCCCTTGATGATATTGCACCCAACCAGAGGAAACTGAACATACCCATTGTTGGTGAAGAACTGATCAGGACACAGGACCCACCTATTAAACTCATTTTTATCACAGCAGGAAATCCTTTAGCAATGCTTGCCAACACCCACAAAGTGAAAAAGGCATTTCAAAGTGTTGATGATGTTATAATGGTCGATCATTTCTTAAATGATACTGCTGATGTGGCTAACCTATTTTTACCAGCAACCTGCTTTTTGGAAGAGGAAGATCTGGTTGGAAGCTATGGTCATAACTGGATATCCCCCCTCAACCCCGTTACCCCTCCCTGTGGTGAGGCCAGATCCGAATTACAGATATTCCAGGAATTAGCAGTGAAGCTTGGATTTGGAGAAAAAATGGCAGGAACCCCTCGTGAATGGTTGGGTAAACTAGCAGAACCCATAATCCGTGAGGGAATATCACTGGAAGACATTCAAAGAAAACCTTACCGGCTTCCATCTGCCCCAATAACCCCCTTTTCTGATGGGAAATTTGAAACTAAATCAGGGAAATTTGAGTTTCCAACTGAACTTCATCTCAAAATTACAGATGAAATTTTAAATAAAAATTTCAACACAAATATGGGTTTTAGCCTTAGATTACTATCAGTTAGCCCTCAAGGATGGATAGGTTCAGAAATACCGGATAATGAACATGGAAAAAGTGTTCTTGAGGTACAAGTCCATCCAGAAGTTCTTAAAGAAAAAGGTATTGAAGATGGTGAAGAAGTCTGGCTCGAATCAATTCAGGGAAAACTTTTGGTTAAAGTTAAGGAAAATAATGAGATTAGACCGGATTACGTTCTCACCCATAGGGGTGGATGGAGAAAATATAATAAATGTGTGAATATTTTGACTCCTGATCTTGTGAGCGACCATGGTAATGGGGCTCCTTACTATGAAACATTTGTTGGATTAAAAAGAACTACTTAAAAACCATTTATTGAAAAATCAGGGAAAATGTATCAATAGAACAAGCAACCAATTAAAAAAAAAGAAATAAAAATAAAAAGCCATTCCGGCTTATTATTTAGATGCGTTGATCTCTTTGACTTTTTCAAGGATTCTTTCCAGAATCTCCCTATCTGGAAGCAGGTCGGACTCCACAACTTTTCTCATCCGGATTGGAACTCCTTCCATCCTATAGGCAGTACCTTCTGCTTGCATACCCACAATTGCTGGTGGAATGATTACATCAGACATCTCTGTGGTTGGTGTACGGTGCGGTTCTATTGCCACAATAGGGATCTCAGCCATTCTCTCAAGTGCCTTCTGTGGGAAGTTTCCACCAGGGTCGGATGCTATTACCAGCATTCCATCAGTCTCTTTATTTTGGAGAAGGTCGTTTGAACCTGATTCACCAGGGTTGTACCTTGGAATTCCGGTTGCAAAATCAACACAGTATGGATATCCAACTTCCCATGTACATACCTGGTTGAAGCCAGTAACATTGTAGTGACCTCTCATTGGTATGAGATTCCACTTGGATGCATCGTTTAGATCAGTCGTAAGACAGATGGCAGTGTCGATGTTCCTGTGTTTTCCACGACTGTGGGTTATTCCCATTCCAAAGAAGAGTATACCAAACTGTGCATTTTTAAGAACTTCTGCAGTTTCATAGATAAGTTCTCGAGGTACTCCTGCAACCTCATCATAGAGAATGTCCTTACCGTTTACCACACTTCTGATGGCATCCAATAGTTCATAATCATGGTCATACTCCAGTTGCAGGTGAATGTCCGCTAGTTTGGATGAATCTGATTTTCGAGGGTCGACAACTATTAATGTCCTATCAGACCGGCCTCTTTCTCTGAAAAACCCGCGTGCGAATACATTTCTTGAAAGATGTCTTGGGTGTGCGTGCATTGGGTTACATCCCCAGTAGACAACTACATCTGCACGGTTTTTTACTTCACCCATAGTACATATGGGGTATCCTGAATCCTGAAGTCCCAGAACAGAAGGTCCGTGACAAACAGAAGCAGTATTGTCTATACATGCTTTAGCTTCTTCGGCGAGTTTAATTCCAACTGCCTGTGCATCACAGTCAGTACAGCTCCATCCATACATTAATGGTCTCTTTGAATCTGCTAGTATATGTGCTGCTTTGTCTATGGCTTCATCCATGGTGACTTCCACAAATTCACCATTCTTTCTCACAAGTGGTTTAGTATATCTTTCAGCACCTTCAGTGTGAACAAATTTACTGTGTCCTATTATACATGCGTTCATTGTGCCTACTATTTCATTATCCTCTACTTTACAGATTATGTCATCACATAGGGTTCCGCAAAATGGGCACACAACATTTTTTACAAGTTCCAAAGTTATCCCTCCATGAACTCTTAATTTAGAAAGGTGCTATATGGCTATTTCCTGCAACTGAAACATATACAAATCCTTTTGCCCCTTTAGTTGCATAATCACCTTCAAATTTATAAAATGCACCTTTAATTAATTCTCCTTCTACTTCTATGTCTTTTTCAACACCCAAGTACCTGAATCCGGGTAAAAATTCGTTGACACGTCCTTTGATTACTATTGTGCCACTTTTCATTTCTCCACCGGCTCTGGCAACGACGTCACCTTCAATTACGAGTAATCCTCCGTTCATGTGGACTCCGGGTTCTATTCTAGTATTTCCCTTGATTACAATCTTACCGCCCAACATGTACTCGGCGATTTCACTGCCCACATTTCCATGAACAGTTAAAAGGCCGCCACTCATACCTCTCCAGTCTCCACGGTATGCTGAACCTACATAGTCTTCTGCATCACCCATTATGGTTAATTCTCCACCGGACATGTTCTGTCCAGCCCATGAACCAACATTTCCTTCTACGGTGATATTTCCACCTTTCATTTCCACACCAACGTACATGTTAGCGTTTCCTTTGACCAGGATTTCACCAGTAGTCATTCCCTGACCAATCCTTTTGGTGTTGTAAACATCACCATTGATAATTATCTTTATTTCAGAGGGATTTTCTGATGATTCTCCTTCAACATCAAAGAACTCGTGGAGTCTTACCTGACTGTTACCATGCCATATTCCCATGTTTTTGATATCATCTATACTTTTACCTGCTAAAACATCGGGAATTATGTTATTTATTTCAATGGGTACCAGTGGTTGTTCTTTAGGTGTCAGGATTATTTCATTCATTGGATCACCCCATTTATTGGACATGATTTAGGAAGATATTCTTCCTGAACAGGGTAATTTGCAAAGTTAACTGAATAATATTTTTTGAATACTTTCTCAACTTCAGATTCAACCTGTTTCTCTAACTCTCCATCGTAAAGAGAGTTAACCCAGTAGGTTCTTCCGTGTGTACCCTCACTGACAACATTACCCTCTTTAACTATAATGTTACCATCTTTAAGGACATAAGCTGAGTTTTGAAGTGCGGCTTCAAGTGCAGCGTAGTCAGCGGACTGATCCTGTACTTCCGGATTGAAGTTGTAAATTGCTACATCCGCATCTGCACCAACTCCAAGATGGCCTTTGGTTTCACTTAAACCAAGAACTTTAGCTGGTGTGCTCCTTGTTATCTGTGCGATTTCGTAGAAACTGTACTCCTTGTCAAGGGTGGCTACACTGGTTTTTTTCTGAACCCATTTGTGAACCTGGTTTTCAATCATGTCTTCCCTGTACTTGTTGCTCATTAACCATGCCATAACCCTGGGGTATCTTATGAAAGGCCCACCGTTTGGACTGTCTGTTGTTAAACAAACTTTTTCAGGGTTAACTAGCAGGAAGAGTTCTAGCCCTATTGCCCACTGACATGCTGGGACTGGTGCCCTTGGAGGGTAAAGGAATGGAACAATACCAGAACCTGTTTCAAGTTCTACATCACAGTTGGCCCATTTAAGCCCGTTTAAAGTGTGTAAATCGTATTGCATAGGACCGTCAGCTGTCATAAGTGTGGTTTCATCCAGCGTAACCTGCCCAACATCTATTACAAGGTGATCATTCTTGTTTACGTAATCCGCTACTTTGGGTGCTTCTGATACAAAGTCTCTCCAGTTTGTACCACCATAACTGTGGAATTGAACGTGTGTCGCGTACAGTACAGCATCCCTCTCTCCGTGTTTTGGGTTCGCCTTTATCCCTTTTGGCACATCAAATGATTTCAGGGTTGTTTCGTAGTTTCCAGGGTGTCCGAGATCGTTACAGTGAAGGTGTATTGCATGTGGAAGTCCCAGTTTCTCGTTGACTTCAGCCAAACCCCTAATAATTTCTGCCCCGGTGACGTCGAAATAAGGTGCGGGATCATTTATTCCGTGAACATTTCCACCCCAACCCCAGGCTTCAGTTCCTGCCGGGTTAACTATCTTTATTGTGTACCCTTTAGTTGCCTTTAAAAGCCATGATACAAATGCTGCACATTTATCAATGTCCCCATCTTTTAAATACTCCATAACAAACCAGCTGTTACCAAAGAGGGGGTATGCTGCATGGTCAATGAAAGGTGTGTCAATGAATTCCTCGTGGGTGTGTCTTGAAAGAAGTGGTGGCATTGCTGCTTCCATTGCAGTTGTGTAACCCATCTGGGAGTACCTGTAACCAGTCATGAATGTTGAAGGAACTGAAAAACCACTTCCTGCTCTTTTAAGATTGGTTATAACTTCAGCATCTTTTTTACTGTCTTCTGGACGGAACATCCTTCCAACGTTAACTTTAGGACCAGCTATGTGGGTGTGTGGATCCACACCTCCAGCCATAACTATTTTTCCAGAGGCATCTATGACATCTGCAGCTTCACTTACACTTTCCACTATTTTACCATCTTTTATGCAGATGTCCATTTGCTCTCCATCGATGCTGTTTAGTGGATCATAAACAATTCCATTTTTTATTATACGTTCCAATGTAAATCCTCCTAAACCATTAGTAATTTGAAATCTTTCCGTAACCTTTCATGAGAGTAGGCATGTCAAGAACAGGCTCTTCTGTAGGATTAAGGTCCACCGGGACATTTTTAAAACTGGGCGTGGCCGTGGAATCTGTGTTAGGCCTTATAACTCTGTTTGCCCAGGGTCCCATTGGGACGTAGACCATTCCATCTGGAAGTTCTTCCTTTGTGTTCACTGCTTTAACAATAACATCACCATATTCAGAAACTATTTTTACATTGTCTCCATCTTTTATACCCAGTTCATCCATCATGTCCTGGTTAATATGACATATAGCCGCCGCATTTATGAACATTTGAAGATCTTTACCCGATTCGATTGCCTGACCCTGCCATACTGTCCTGCCTGTGTTTAATATAACTCTCATTTGGCTTCCTCCAATTTTTCAAGTCTTATGGCGTCTACCGGACAGCTTTCAACACATGTACCGCATTTTCCACATAAGTTAACGTTTTTGAGGTTTACTCGACCATCCTCCACGATCATTATCAGATCAACATCATCTGTAGGCCCCTTTCCTCCAGCGACCTCAGGACTGTTTAGTGAATTGACTGGACAGGACACAACACAATTTCCACATCCATGACAAAGCTCTCGATATACTACTAGCCCAATTGCCATTTAATTACCTCCATAAATTTTAGATTTTTAAAAGACATTTAAATCGTTTTTAAACTAAAATTATTTTTTATTGATTGTTTTAAGATTAGTTACAACTCTAATTTTTTTTTATAAGCTTGATGATAATTCAATGATGATAATCCAGATATCATCAGTTTTTTACCGATTCAAAAGCTTTTTTCCATGATTTTGATTTTATTGGTGTGGAGTTGATACCGGTTCTGGTAACATTTATTGCATCCACAGGACAGGATCTTTCACATGCCCCACAGTATATGCAATATTTTTCATCCATGTAGAGTTTAGCTTCTTTATCACCCGATTCTGCAGGTTGTGGGAATGATAATGCATTACATGGGCATACCATAACACAGGTTTCACAACCCTGACAGGTATCGTCGTCGTGCTCAAGTTTACCTTCAAATGGTTTGGTAACTGTTGCAGCATCAACCGGGCAAACATCCTGACACCATCCACACTTCACACATAAATCATCATCTATGACAGAATCACCCTTGATCTGGGAGTCTTCAGATTTTATATCGTATTCTCCATAGGAACATATTCTGCACACTGCTTTAATTGCATCCACTGGGCATGCCTTTTTACATACCATACAATAAACACATTTATCTTTGTCAACAGTTATGTCTGAAGAGACTGTAGGGTCATCAGAAGTTGGGAATTTGTGTTCTAATGTAATTGCATCTGCAGGACACATTTCTTCACATATTCCACAATCTATACAGGTTTCTTTATCGATTTCGATTTCACCACTTACCAATTTTGCTCTGTCGGGCAGTTTACGATCTATGGTAATTGCTTCGGCAGGGCAAGCAGTTTCACATGCTTTACAATATATACATGTATCATCATCAATTTCTGCAGATTTTATTAGGTGTGGGTAAGCATCCATTGTTTTTATGGACTGTCCAGCTATTTCCAGATCCAGTGCGTCAAAAGGACAGATACTACTACACATTCCACATAGAACACATTTATTCTCGTCGATCTCTATGTTACTTGTATTCTGTTCCGTTCTAACCACAGCACCAGTTGGTTGAACCTCTATAGCGTTTGTTGGACAAATTTTTTCACAGAGACCACAGGCAGCACAGCTTTCATTCTTAAATAATAATTTTCTGTCTTTTTCGCCTGTCCTCTCTACAGAAATGTCTTTACCCTCAATAACTTCTGTTGTTTCCATTACATCAACCTCCTTTATTTATAATAAGTTTCCTGAATCACTATACATATTTAGTACACAACAGACATCCTCAAAACAACTCTAATCCCTGGTTAATGTGATCACTATCAACCCAATCACTTAGAAGATCTGATTGATGTCTGATGGTTTTACATGTGCTTTGATACATATCATGTGTGTTGATAACACATTCGATTGCTTTAATATATATAATTTCTCTAAAAAATTATATAGAAAATAATATATATGGACGTGTTATAATCACACATAGACTTGTAATACAAATTGAAAATTCAACAATATAAAGTATCCCATAATAAGCAAAAGATAAATTTAGTTGATACTTGGAGTATTAGCAAAAAATTAGTTGATACTGAAGTATTTAGCAAAAAAAAATCATTGCACAATCTATTTCCCCCATATCCAACTACAAAATCCAATCCAACTAAAGTCCAGAATATTACAGTATTTATACAGGACTAAATTGGAATTTACACCCATAATTAATAATAATATATAAATTTGCTTAATCTTTGATTAAATAAGTAATAATAACCTTTGGCCAAATTGTGTGAACCTTCAATAATTTTAGATACAGATTCACAAATTATGAACAATACCTAAATATTTTTATGCAATATCCAAAGAGGTTAGTGTAGAATACATGTAAGATAAGTGATTAACTAAAAAGGTAGATAAAATTTATACAGTGTAGAGGTGTAATACATGAAGATAGTGTCAGTGGCAGGAACCAAAAACACGGGTAAAACCACTTTGGTCACCCTGTTGGTGAGTGAACTGGTTAAAAGAGGTTTCAAAGTAGGTACTGTGAAACATACCCATGTTAAATTAGACTTAGAAGGAAAGGACACCTGGAAACACCGCGAAGCTGGTGCAGAAATAGTGGTGGGTGCAGGGAGAGATGAAACCTTTTTCATAGTAACTGAAGACATGGACCTTGAAACAATAATAAGCAGCGTCCAACAGCTACATCAACTAGATTTCCTAGTATTAGAAGGTTATAAACCTGCTAATTATGCTAAAATTTCCACTTCTTCCTTAGATGATCCTTTAAGTCTGGCACAGGTGGATGTGCGCGAACTGGATGAGGAATCCGTTGGAAAACTAGCAGATCTGGTTGAAGAGAGGAGTTTTGGTAAACTAGCAAACTTGGACTGTGGTGACTGTGGTTACGAAAACTGCCGGCAAATGGCATTGGCCATGGTAAAAGGAGATGCTAAAGAAGACCTCTGTGTTATGAAACAAATGGCAGATGTTATTCTTAAAGTTAATGGGAATAGAGTCCCAATGAATCCATTTGTTAATAAATTCATTGAAAACACATTCCTGGGTATGATTAGCGCCCTTAAAATCAAAGAACATGGCGAACCCCAAAAAATCGAACTCACAATACAGCACGACATCAACCAATAAAAAGGTAACCCTAATGACAGTAACTGATACCTACCAGCGCCCTATAATATCTTTAAGGATATCCATAACAAATCGCTGCAATGTAAACTGTTTTTACTGCCACCACGATGGCATACTACCTCAAAAATACGAAATGACACCTGATGAGATACATCGCATCGCCCAGGTTGCCCGTGACATCGGGGTGCAGAAGATCAGACTTTCAGGCGGAGAACCACTGATTCGTGACGATATAGTGGAAATTGTGTCCAAAATATCATCAATAGGATTTAAAGATGTCTCCATAACCACCAACGGAACTTTTTTAGATAAATACGCCGATAGTTTAGTGGAAGCTGGGCTCAACCGGGTTAATGTTAGCCTTGACACCCTTAAACCCGAAATTTATCGATTCATAACCAAAAAAGACTACCTTCAAAAGGCAAAACAGGGCATAATCCATGCTTCTGAATCCGGCCTTTACCCAGTTAAAGTGAACATGGTAGTGATGAAAGGACTTAACCATGACGAAATTTGGGACATGTTTAACTTCTGTCAGGAAAATGGAGCAGTACTACAACTTATTGAACTTTTAAAAACTGAAAATTGCCCAGATAATGGTTTTATTGATGATTACCATTACAAAATGGATGATTTAGAAGAAGAATTGGTAAATAGGGCAGATAAAGTTAAAACCAGGAAGTTCATGCAGGACAGGAAAAAATACTTTGTGGATGGAGGGGAGATCGAGGTTGTTAAACCCATGGACAACACCCAGTTCTGCAAAAACTGCACAAGAATACGCATAACCCCCGAAGGTAAGTTAAAACCATGTTTACTGCGGAATGATAATCTGGTTGATTTTATAGAGCCAATGAGGCAGGGAAAATCCAATGAAGAGCTCAAAAAATTATTTTTAAAGGCCATAGAAAATAGAGAACCATATTATGATAAATGCTCATGAAGGGGCATCAAAATAATTTATATGAATATCGATATGATCATATAAAATCGCTACAATATTTGACTAATATTATACATCTTTAACCAATTACAAATAATATATTGGTTATAATTATTATATACAAAACAGGAATTAATGGGGGTTTTCAATGACTAAATCTAAAGATGAACCAGAATATAGGTTAGAAATAGGTGGAAAACTCATATTATTGGATAAAAAAAAGTTTAATCTTTTAAAATTTATTGATGAGTGTGGATCCATTACCCAAGCTTCCCAGAAATCAGATATACCATATAGAAGTGCCCTTAAATATATTGAAAACCTTGAAAATGACCTTAATGATCTGTTAGTTTTAACTAAAAGGGGAGGTAAAGGAGGAGGAGGGGGAAGTGAACTGACCACCAAAGGAAAGCTCCTTTTAAGAGAATACAGAAAAGTAGAAAGCGTAATCAAAATGCACACCGATGTAAATGAAATAGAATCTGAAATTGCAGAAATAGATGAAGAGAAAAAAATTATTAACATTTATTTCGGTGAAAAAAGAGTTATCTTACCCCTTAGAGGTGAGTTTAAAATCGGTGAAAAAATTTTGGTTTTAATTAGTCCTGAAGATATTTTCTTAACACTTGAACCACAAAAATCCAGTGTAAGAAACGTTTTCAAAGGCATTATAACCAGAATGGAACTTAAAAACCAAGTAGTACGATTAAATATAGATCTAGGCGGTGTGAATCTATTTGCAGACATTACCCAGTATGCAAGAGATGAATTAGAATTAGATCTTGGAAAAGAAGTTTTTATAGGATTTAAAGCTGCTGCAATTGCTGTGGTTAAATTATAGAATTAACTATAATTTAATACCTAAAAACGCCTATTATTCCTCAATGAGTGCTTTAATATACCAATATTTTTTATAATTCAAACATGTAACTCATAAAATCTTAATTTATTTTATCCAACTAATTATTTTCATATAGTATTTTTTATAGGGCATTGTGGAAGTGGATACATGAGCAAAATGTTCCAGAAAACCAATATAATTAAGGTAAAAGAGGAAGCTCATCCTACTGAAGACTTGGTAGCCATTGATGCTAAGATGAAACTAGTGGTTAACGGGAATCTGCTTGGTAAATTTTACTTAAGCCCGGATAACCTGGAAGACTTCACCATAGGTTATCTGCTGGATGAGAGGTACATCCATTCCATGGATGATCTTAAAAAAATCACTCTAGAATCAGATTCGATTCAAGTTGGTTTAAAAGAACAGGAACATTTAAAAACTGACGATCTTTCCTGTTACGATGGATGGGTACATCAGGACCAGCCCATACCCCATGTTAACGCCCTTTTGAAGGTTGAAAAAAATAGAATTATTGATTCATACCAGCTACTTATTGAAAAAGCAGAAGTCTGGTCCAAAACCGGGGGCACACATGTGGCCGCACTTGTAAGTGAGGATCAGTTCATTGTCCGGGAGGATGTCAGCCGCCACGTGGCCGTGGATAAAGTTATTGGTGCGGGGTTAAAAAAGGGAATTGAATTTTCAAAAAGTTTTATTGTATGCAGTGGAAGGATACCCCCTGACAGGGTGGTGAAACTGGCCAATGTAGGCATACCCATCATGGTTACCAAAGCTGCCCCTACTGTGGAAGGTTTAAGAATAGGTGAAAAAGCAGGCATTACCCTAATCGGTTTTTTAAGAGATGGTAGATTCAATATATACACCCACCCCCACCGTATAATAGTTTAATTAGGAATAATATGTACTAAAATAAGTAAAATGTAATGAAATAGAAAATGATAATAAAATTAAAAGATGATATAAAGTTTAAAAGAATATAGGATACGGTTATTCAATAACCGTGTGCCTGGCCTTCATATCCTCTTCTGTTTTTCCCATTTCAACCATTAACTGGGCTATGAGACTGTCCAGGAATATCAAGCTGGTTACCTCGAAAAGGGTTCCCATTGGAGATAATGACTGGTGTTTTCCGTTCATCTGCCGGGTTATGTAGTTTTTTTCTGAATCAATTTTTGTACGTCCTTTTATATGTACCACCAGATCAGCCATCTCTCCCAGGGTGGAATCCACATAGGAAGTCACCGCAATGATCTTGGTTCCCCTTTTATGGGCAATGTTGGCTGCACTGATAATGCTGAAGGTTTCACCTGAACCTGAAATTGACAGGAGGCAGTCTTCACTGGTTAAAGCAGGGGTTGTGGTTTCTCCCACCACGTAAACACTGATTCCAAGGTGCATTAGGCGCATGGCAAAGGCCCGGGCTACCAGACCAGATCGTCCCAGTCCCATTACAAAAACGTTTTTAGATGTTTGTAAGAGGCGGGTCATGTCTTCAATGTTTTCAGGGTCAAGTTCTGCAGAAACAGACCGCACATTATCCATTATTTCTTCTATAGCATCGTTGAGAATAAATTCTTTCAATATTAGCACCATTGTTATATTTTTTTAAAAATTATTGTATTTTAAAAAATTATTGTAATTTTTAATTATTATAAATTTTTTAACTATTACAAATAAACTTTGTATCTATATGAATTTTTAGTGGCCTGATATATATAAGTCCTATTTCATACAATTCTTATACAAATCCCTACACCAACCTTATCAGCTGGCATTTAAAGCTTGTCAAGTTAAAAGGATGAAAAATGAAATCTCAGCCAAGCGTGAACCTGCAAATAAATGGTGAAACATTCAGCTACCGTCTTTTTGATGCTTTACGTGAGATCACCAATACCTGGTCCCAGAGGGAAGCTGCCAAAAGATTGGGGATATCACATGCAGTTTTAAATCGCAGAATTCGTGACGCTGAAGGAAAGCTGGGTTTTAAATTAGTGGAGACAACTGGAGCAGGTTCCGGTCTCAGTCCCCAGGGAATGGTGATCTTGGAAAAATACCAAAGCTATCTGAGACGGTTAGAGGATAGGGATGTACCGGTTATAGGTGGGGGTCCCATTGCCACCGGTTTGATGGACGCGTTAGCACGTCAATACGGCCTGGAAGTGGTGATTTATACCACCGATGATTTGAATGCCCTTAAGATGGCTGAGATGGACATGCTGGATATCCTGGTTTTAGACGACCCAGTGCATGCTTATATGCATGATCTGGACTTTTTACCCATAGCCCGAGATGATCTGGTACTGGTATCTGGATCTGATGAAAACCTGGAGAATGTTGACCAGCTCCGGGGAAGAGAATTTGTGGAAGTTATTCATTCTGCCCAGAGACTGGCCTGGAACACCCTGGATCAGTTACGGGTTGATTATGAAATCGTTGATGTATGCAGTTCCCCTGAAAATGCCCTCAAGATGGTTAAAACACGTGAAGATCTTTTAACATTTCAAAACAGGAGTTTCATGTCACCATTGCTTGATTCTTTTACCGTGTCGGATATCATGGCAGATGACACCAGCCACATAATCAGCATGGTTATCCCTGATAAAGATGAAGCGGATAAAAAGGATGAACTGGAAGATTTTTCAAATTTTATCCAGGGAAAGGGTCAGGACATAATCAGGGAGTGGGGTTTTGGGAGAATTGATTAAACATTCAAATATATAAATAGATGATTAAATGTGTTTTATTCTATTTTAAATCATTCTACGGAATATTTATAATTTTATTGGGATTTGATTACATATATTAGTTTATTTTTAATAAAATGGCCAGATGGTTAATTTTAAATAAATTGCTTATTTTTTACACCTAAAAACTTTGTTTATAGTCTTATGAAAGTTTAAAGAATGTAAGTACTTTGTAACATTAATTTGATCGAAAGTATTATATCTTATTAATTATTACCAGAATTACGAAGGGGAACATTGTTATGAAAAGATTATTTGTACTATTTATCTTAGCGGGTTTTGTTTTTTGTTTTGAGTATGGGTTGTGTTTCTGCAACATCCAATTTTACAACTGGCGATATTGCTTCGGCATCGGTAAACGTTAAAAATCAAATTGAAACAAACAATGCGTTACCAAGTAGTGTTATTATCAATGGACAAACTGTGAACACAGACAGTATCTTCATTTAGACTGATTACAGTGATTATGTTGATAATAAAATCATTATTGCATTCGGCCAATATAACTTATTAAAAAAATCAGAGGAGTAAAATGCTTATAAAATGGAAAATAGTCACTTTGGGCATAATAATGGCCCTCATACTTGCTTATATAATCCCAATTTTCACTGGGCTTGCGGAGATCGGGGCTTTCATTGGGTTTTTTATTGGAACGATATATGTTGGTTATGCAGTTGGAGCAAATTTAAAAGAGGGTGCGTTAAACGGTTTAGTGGTGGGTTTTTTAGTAATAGTTATCAGTCTGTTTATGGTTGTTGGTTCTATTTGGGCTTTTATGGGAATGGACAGTGAAACGATTTTTTACACTTTATATGCTATAATTTTTTATATTATTGCTGGTGCAATAGCAGGTTTCATAGGATCCTTGATAAAAAGATCAAGAACACCAAAAGGAAATCCAACTTCAAATTAAAGCATGGATTTAACATTATCAACCATATAGGGTGTTTTAGGCGGATGGTTTAACATCACTGGTTGCAAAAGTATTGGTTAGCGGCAACAGCAAAGCAACGGTTAATGCCAGTGAATTCTTAAGTGCTGAGATCAAAGACTTTGGAGAAATCCTCTACAAAGGATACCCACAAGTAAACCAGTCCACAATACTCGGGAAAATTTCAAAAATAACCTAGTATTGTCCACTTAGGTGGATAAATCTAAATTTTGTTGATATTTTATTGAACTATATTATTTTATTTTTCACAAGTTCCTCTTTTAGAATTATGAAAAATTTATATAATCCAAAAAAGGTATCATAGTAAATAGAATCTGGTTAATTACACTCTATTTGAGAGTTAAAATAGTATAATCCTTTAGGGGTTTGTGATTTTTCTATATAACTAAATCTGGTTAAAATTATTATTTCAAAGGGTTATTTTTAAATAATCTCAAAATAGAAATAAGGCAGGTGATTGATTGAGGAAAGAAAGAGATTTACTGGCCATTGGACACACTGCACTTGATTACATAATTCAGGTTAACGAATTCCCACTACCTAACTCCGCTACTACCATTAACAATATGCGTACCTTCCATGGGGGTGCTGCTGCCAATGTGGCCGTGGTTGCATCCACGCTGGGTTTAGAATCATCCCTGGTGTCTGCAGTGGGAGGAGACTTTCCAGGATCAGACTATCAAAATCATTTAGAAAACCTCCAGATCAACCTCGATGACATGATAATTGTTGGGGAAGATAAAACACCCACTGCATTCGTTTTAACTGATACCAACGATGACCAGATATTTTACTTTTACTGGGGAGCTGCCAGCAGGTTTAAAGAATCCCCTGTCCCTGAGGATGCCATCATGAATGTTCAGGCAGTGCATTTGGCAACCGGAGACCCCACCTTCAACTGCCGGTGCGGTGAATTCGCCCGTGAAAGTGATAAAATCATCTCTTTCGATCCAGGACAGGACCTGCACATGTACTCACCCCAGGATCTGCTGGATGTTCTGAAAATATGTGATATTCTCTTTGGAAACCATCATGAAATCGGACGCATCTTGGAAAGCATCAATATGAACATTGACCAGTTAAGAGATTACGGTCCTTCCATTGTAGTGGAAACCAGGGGCAGAAATGGTAGCGTTATCTACTCTGATGAAAAGATCCAGATTGATGCCATAGAACGGGACCCCACTGACCCCACCGGTGCTGGGGACTCTTACAGGGCAGGATTCCTGAAACCATACCTGGAAGGAGAACCATTAGAATACTGTGGTAAACTGGCTTCAGCTGTGTCTTCATTCATTGTAGAAGCAGAAGGATGCCAGACTAATATTCCAACCCTTGAAATGGCTAAAGAAAGAATGGGAAACTCTTTAGAATAACCCTGAATTTTTTATAATAATTTGGAGGATAAAACAATCAGGAATTAATAGAAAATCTACTAATCCAGATAACCTCCACAATTTTTAATGCTTCAAAATTAGTATAATATTTAGTGTTTTAAAATTAGTATAAAAAATTAGTATAATATTCCTATTCCCGGATTTTAGTATTAACTTCCAGTTGGCCTTTAGAATATATACCAAATCATAGGCTAAAAAACCATATCTATTTTTATAGGGAACATAGAAATCAAATTAAGATTAACATTAATCAGTTGCTAGGGGCTTCTTGCGATTTGTGAAAGCCCATAGCTAAAGTACGTTTACAATGTTGAACCTAACACGGTGATTCTATGACACAAATGGACGACGCAAGAAAAGGGATAATAACCGACGAAATGAAATCCGTCGCAGAAAATGAAAATGTTGACGCTGAATTCATCCGAAAATCTGTAGCTAATGGTACCATTGCCATTCCCAGTAACAAAGGAAGAGAAGTGAAAGCTGTTGGTATTGGAGCCGGTCTCCGAACCAAAGTCAACGCTACCATTGGAACTTCCACTGATATCTGTGACTTTGACATGGAAGAAGAAAAGGCCAAAATTGCTATTGCTAATAACGCTGATACTTTAATGGAACTTTCTGTGGGTGGAGACCTGGATGAGATCAGGAGAAGAATACTGAAAGTATCCGACATACCGGTGGGAAGTGTGCCTGTATACCAGGCAGCATTCGAAACCATCCGCAAAAAGGGTGCAGCCATCTACATGGACGAAGATGTCATGTTCAAGGCCATTGAAAAACAGGCAAAAGATGGTATCGACTTCATGGCCATTCACTGCAGTGTGAACATGGAAACCCTCAAACGTCTCAAACGTCAGGGACGTGAAGGTGGACTGGTGAGCCGTGGTGGAGCACTGGTATCTGCCTGGATGGTGGAAAACGAAGTGGAAAACCCACTATATAAGAACTTTGATTACATCCTGGAAATCGCCAAGGAATACGACTTTTGTATGTCCATGGCCAACGCCATGAGAGCAGGAGCCATTGCAGATTCCACAGATCGAGCTGGAGTGCAGGAACTCATCATCCTCGGTGAATTAATAGACCGGGCAAGGGAAGCAGGTGTACAGACCATTGTGGAAGGCCCTGGTCACATACCATTAAATGAAATTAAAGCCAACGTGGTTATCCAGAAAAAACTGTGCCGTCAAGCTCCATTTTACATGTTAGGACCTATTGTAACTGATATTGCACCAGCATACGACCACATAGTCTCATCCATAGGAGCATCCCAGTCTGCGGCTGCCGGAGCAGATTTCATCTGTTACGTTACCCCTGCCGAGCACCTGGCACTCCCCGGACCAGAAGACGTGAAAATGGGAGTTATAGCCAGCCGTATCGGAGCATACGTTGGGGACATGGCCAAGGGAATACACAACGGTGAAAAGGACCTGGAAATGGCTAACGCCAGGAAAAAACTTAACTGGGAAGCCCAGTACAATGCCGCTATCTGTCCTTCTGATGCCAGGGCAATAAGAGATGCCAGGCCACCAGAAGACCCGGACACCTGTACCATGTGCGGAAGCTACTGTGCTATTAAAATCGTGAATGAATGGCTGGATGAAGCCCCAACTGAAGTATTCGAATAAGAAAATTCGAATAAAAGGAAATAAATTCATCCCCCCATTTTTTATTCATTTTAAATATTAACCATAATTTTTTATTTTTAGAAGGTGAATTACTTGAAACACTGGACTGAACGAATTGCATCTGATCTGACTAACTGGGACGTTGAAAAACACGTTGTAGCCAGCGGAACATCCATATCTGGCTCTATACATATTGGAAATTCCTGTGACGTTTTCATAGCCAATGCAGTGGGTAAATCCCTGCAAAAACTGGGCGAAGACTCCAAGACCATCTGGATTGCCGATGACCACGACCCCCTTAGAAAGGTTCCCTACCCCCTCCCAGAATCATACGAGAAGTACCTAGGAATTCCTTACTCCCAGATCCCCTGTCCTGAGGGTTGCTGCGAGAACTTCGTTGAACACTTCCAAAAACCATTCCTGGAAACCTTACCAGTATTTGGAATAGAACTGGAAACCTATTCAGGGTTTAAAATGTACCAGGATGGAGTTTACAACGATTATATTAAAAAATCACTGGAAAGAGCCCCTAAGATCAGGGAAATATTCAACCAGTACCGGGAACATCCTCTGGCTGAGGACTGGTTGCCCTACAATCCCATTTGTACCGAGTGTGGCCGGGTGAACACTACCACTGCCTACGATTACCAGGGAGACACTGTTTTCTACCGGTGCCAGTGCGGGCATGAGGGTGAAATGAACATCAAATCGGGTGAGGGGAAGCTCACCTGGCGTGTGGAATGGGCTGCCCGTTGGAAGATCTTCGGTGTGACCTGTGAACCATTTGGAAAGGATCATGCCGCCAGTGGGGGGTCATATGATGTGAGTAAAGTCATATCCCAGGAGATATTCGATTACAGAGCACCATATCCCGTGCCCTATGAGTGGATCACCCTTAAAGGTGAGGCCATGAGTAAGTCCCATGGAGTCTTCTTCACTCCAGGACAGTGGCTGGAAATAGGGGCCCCTGAAACCTTGAATTACTTTTTATTCCGTAGTAAACCCCTTAAACATAAGGATTTTGACCCTGGAATGTCTTTCCTGGATTTCATTGACCAGTATGACCGGGTGGAAAGGATCTACTACGGTGCTGAAGAGGCTGCTTCGGAGAAGGAAATGGAGAAACTGGGGAAAATCTATGAAGTGTCCCAGATCAACACTTCTGAATCTATGCCCTTCCAGACATCCTATCGTTTCCTCACTGTAGCCAGGCAGATAACCGATGATCCCGAGAAGATCTTCGCAATACTCAAACGGAATTCCCAGTTGAATGCAGATATGGAAGGTAAAGAATACTCTGATCTGGATGAAGATGCCAAGACCAGGCTGGGATCACGTTTAGAAAATGTGGAAAACTGGCTTGGAAAATATGCACCTGAATTTGTTAAATTCAGTGTCCAGAAAACATTACCCGATGTACAGTTAAACGAAAATCAGGATACTTTCCTGTTACAGGTAGCAGACCTCCTGGAAAACAATGATTACACCTCTTCACAGGAACTCCATGATGGAATGTACACCATAATAAATGAACTGGGACTAAAACCGCCCAAGGCATTTCAGGCAATTTACAAGACCATAATTGGTAAAAAACAGGGACCGAGGGCAGCTTCATTCGTGTTATCCCTTGACAAAGACTTTGTTATCAAGAGGTTCCGCAGGGAGGCTTAATAATTGAAAGTTCAGCTGGTTGAACGGGAGGTCCTGGATCCAGTGGGAGTGGTTCAAGCCGATAAATTAAAGGTAAACCCCCTGCCAGAGGACTTTGAAAAAGTTTCCATAATCAATAACACCAAACCCGGTGCAGAGATTATACTGGACATTTTAAGAAAGTCCATGGGAAACCGAGAATTAATAAAGGTTAAAAAACCAGCTGGCGCCCCTGCTACCCAAAAACAGATTGATAAAGCTTCATCTGGAGAACTTGCAATACTTGCCTTAGGGGACTGTGGTTCCTGCACCAGCTGGGTTATACTGGATGCCATCCGCCTGGAAAAAATGGGAATACCCACCATTTCCATCTGTTCAACACATTTTGCACCATTCGCCCATGAACTGGCCAAATCCCATGGAATGAATGAATTAAGAATTTTAGAAATTGAACATCCCATAGCCGGGCTTTCTAAGGAAGAAGTGGAAGAAAAAACCAGGAAACTGATTCCATCTTTCTTATATTTACTGCAAATACCATGATGCTCTGAAAATACCTTAAACCACTAAATGTGTTAGATAACCATGGCCAAAAAAGATAAAATAAAAGTTAACGACCAAGCCTGTGGCTGCCTTATTGATGAAATCCTGGAAAATGATGAAATATTGGAAAATGACAAAAACATGGCCCCAAAGGAGATTAAAGATGAAAATCGTCTTTGCAGTGCCAGTCCATCAGATATGGAGTTCTTTGTTGATCCGGATCCTCAAAAAGTCAGTGCCGATTTTTACCAGCGCCGCCTGACCGATGGTCTTCCAATCATTCCCCCCACCAGGGAGAAGGTAAATCGTTTCCTGAGGTACAGTTCACATGACCCTAATGATATTCTGGCGGTTCTACCCCCTAAAATGGGACAGGCCACTCCTGAAAAAATCGCCATTAACTCAGTTATGGCTGGTTGCCTGCCTCAATTTCAACCAGTCACAGAACACATTATCCAGGCCATTTCTCAGGATAAATTCAACCTCGCCGGAGTTAACGCCACCACTCATCCTGTATCCATCTGCACCATTGTAAACGGGCCATTATCCCATGAATTAGATTTAAACTCTGGTACAGGGTGCCTGGGACCAGGTAACATGACTAATGCTACCATTGGCCGTGCACTCCGTTTGTGTCTTATTAACCTTGCCGGGGCAATCCCTGGAGTGGGTGACCATGCCACCCATGGTTCACCAGCCAAGTACAGTTACTGTTTTGCGGAAAATGAGGAAGAAACCCCCTGGGACCCTTTCCAGGTGGAAAACGGTTACTTGAATGATGAAAGTACAGTCACGGTAATGGCTGCTGAAGCCCCACACAACGTCAATGATCATCGCAGCCAGACCGCAGAAGATCTTCTGGATACCATAGTTCACACTGCAGCCACTGCCGGTTGTAACAACAGCCACGTGCCAGGTGAACTATTAGTGATTATGAGTCCAGAGCACGCAACAACCATCAGCAGGGATGGTTGGGAAAAAGAAGATGTTAAGAATTATATCCATGAAAACACACTGTTAAATGCTGTTTTAGGTGATCGTGGTGGTCGGAAACTGGATGATGAATGGATTATTGACGGGGATGTTCGTATAACCCGCTCACCCTCCGATGTTATTTTACTGGTGGCAGGGGGACCTGGTAGACATACCATGATCAGCCACGGCTTTGGAAATGGATCTCTGTCTGTAACCAGACCCCTATCTCTAAAAGATGGCACAACAGTCAGATCTGTGGAAGATTTTAAAATAAAATAGATTTTAAAGTAGATTGGAGTTATTTTAGGAAATTGTTGAGAAATAACTTTTAGGAATTAACTTTTAATATAGATTATTCAATCTATTTTTTCAAAAACTAATCTCTTTGAAAACAGAGATAAAAGAGATTAAATCAAGTTTTATTCATTATTAATCCGGGTTTTATTAATTTAATCCGTATGATAACCTACTCGTTCTAATTCTGATTCCCATGTCTGGGGATTTTCTTCAATATATTTTTCTAAAATTTCCCTGCACTCATCAATACCCATAACTTTAACTTCCACCCCATTTTCCATTAATAGTTCTTCAGGACCAATTAGTGTGGTGTTTTCTCCAATAACCACTCGATGGATATTGTATAAGATGATTGCCCCTGAACACATGGTACACGGAGATAAGGTAGTGTAAAGAGTGGATTTTTGATAATTCTCCCCTTTGAGGCGTCCTGCATTTTCAATGCAGTCCATCTCCCCATGGAGAATAGTTGAATTATTTTGAAGTAATCGGTTGTGGCCACGACCCACCACTTTCCCCTCTTCAACCAGCACCGCGCCTATGGGAATTCCTCCCTCTTTAAGGCTTTTTTTAGCTTCATTAATTGCTTCAGCCATGAAACGATAATCATCTGATCCCATGAGATTCTCCTATACAATATAGTGTAATTCAACTAATAAATAAAAAAATAAAAAAAGAAATTAAATGAATTCGTTGTTTCAATGTCTTTTGATGTTTACAATTATCTTTAGAACGTTTTAGGTTGTTTTGAGGCTACCAAGTATCTTTTCCATGTTTTGAGTACTATTAGTTGAAGATACATACGCAGCATAGTAGAGACTGTTATTTTTCACCCAGAAAGCAATGGTAGTATAGTAACCAGAGGAGTCTTTGCTGGTTGTTGTGAGCATAGTTGCAGTGGATCCATCCACGCTTATTGATTTACTGTCACCGTACCCTTGAGTCTGATATTCCTGTACCAGTTGATTTAGTACATTCTGAATACTTGCCGTATCCAATCCAGAAGCAGTTATACTTCCAACAGCAAAACCTTCATCATTGCTTCCAACTGCTGCAAGACTATTGGAACCAGCTGGAACAGTTACAGTTTTTGTTGCATTTTCACCCCATGTACCAGGATAGGTGAAAGTTATCCCGTTGCCAGAGTATGTTTTGTTCGACGCCCATTCGTCACTGGTACAACCAGAAGCCATTACCACCACTAAAACAACTGCCAAAATGTAGATCAACCTTTTCATTCAACCACCTTACAAATTATAATTATCATTATTAGTATGTAATTACTTTCTATTTAAATTAGTGGTAATCCCTAAACTTTAAAAGGAGCTAAAGAGAACAAAAAAATACTTAATAACTAAAAGAACATCAATAATCCAATCAAATAAGTTTAAAACCTATAATAATCAGAATTTATTAGTTTGAAGTTCGATTAATATATTTTTAGTGTTTATCCACCAAAAGTTAGTGATTATCCATGCATAATTAAATGTTTATCAGTGCAGAGTAGTGTTATCCGTGAAAATCCTAAAAAAATTCCCTAAAATTAAGTAAAGTATCGAAAATCATTATTAAGCGTTTTAAAGTAAGGTATCAAAAATCATTATTAAGCATTTTCAAACTGTCATAGATTAAATTACACTCCAGACGGGTTGCAAACTTCAGAGCAGTTGTGTCAACCATGAATCCTGGATGATGAGTGGGTTTGGCTTCAGATAGGGGCAGTTCACAGGGAGCAACACCATAATACATGTATAATCCGGGAATTTCACGAGAAAAATGGGAAAAATCTTCTGATTTTGTGGATGAAAGATAATAAAGGACATTTTTTGCCCGCGCAACTCTTTCCACCGTTGGGAGCATTGCATGGTACAGTTCAAGGTTGTTGATGTTCATGGGGTAGTGCTGACCGTATATCACTTCAGCCTGGCAACCGTGCATTTCTGCCTTCATCTCTGCTAACTCTTTAATACGAGTTATAAGAATTTCCCTGTTATCCTTATCTAGTGAACGAACAGTTAATCCCATTTCAGCCCCTTCGGGGATGATGTTCACTTTGATCCCTCCCCAGAAGTATCCCACGGTGATGACTGCTGCTCCCTTCTGCAGGTCCACTTCACGGCTGATTAGGGTTTGAAGGGAATTTATAAGGGATGCTCCGGCAACAATAGGGTCTTTACCACTCCATGGCTGAGATCCGTGGGCCTGTTCTCCCCATATACGTATGAATATACTGTCCTGGCTGGCATGGGTGGGTCCCTCCCTGATCATGACCTGACCAGGGTAGCAGGTGCTGTTGGCATGGAATCCAAATATAGCCTGAACTTCCGGATCCTGCAGGGCGCCTTCACCAATCATGCGCAGAGCTCCACCATCAGCACCATTAGGTGCACCTTCTTCAGCGGGTTGGAATAAGAAAACCACATTTCCATGTAATTCAGATTTGAGTTGACTTAAAACTGTGGCAGTGCCTATAGCCGCTGCAGTACTGGCATCATGACCACATGCATGGGCCACGCCTGTTTCCTGACCATTATAATCTGTTTTTACACGAGATGCATATTCAAGGTCAGTTTCTTCCTGTATGGGGAGGGCATCTATATCCGCTCGGATAGCAACTGTGGCGCCCGATTTCCCCCCTCGAAGAACCGCCTTTATCCCAGTCCTGGCAATGGAATGTATTTCCAGTTCAGGGAGTTTTTCCAGGTGTTTCAGGATGTACTGGCTGGTTTCAAATTCCTGGTAAGCCAGTTCAGGATGTTGGTGTAGCCAGCGGAAAATTTTGATCTGACAGGATGCAAAATCACTACCCAGTTGATCTATGTCCTTATAAAAATCCACAGAAGTCATAACCACCACTTTTAAACAAACAGAAGTTAAATTCAATTATATTGTTTGTGGAAAATTTTAATATATTGTTCGTGGAATTTACTTTTTGTGGAATTAACATATTACCTCTAATGATCATTTACTATTTTTTTTAAGTCATAACTAAAAAAAATGCAGTGAATCGAAGGTTGAATGTGGGCAATCTCACAGATCTCTTGATTTTTAAAGATATAATGTGAAAAAAGAGTTAGATTTAAAAAAATATCATATCAGGCAGTTAAGGCATAATTAAGGCCCTTCCTACCCCTAACGTTTAAGTCTAATATAAATGGAATGCAAGCAGCAATATAGCCCCTAGAGCAACAATTACAAGATAATATAGAATTATCTTGAATCCTAAACTTTTTAAAGTTACAGAATCGTCAATTTCCATGAATCGTTTGAAAATAACATATAAAAACAACATTAAAGCAAATCCTGAGATAAGCATTGCATAATCGCCAGAAATAAACAGCAGGACAATATTACATAAAACAAATAAAATTAGTCCAGTTACAATAATTCTAAAGTCAAATCGGGATTTAGGGTTTAAACTCAGGGGATTTTTTTTATTAGATGTTTTACCCGGCTTTAAAGGATTTTTACAGTTGTAACAGAATTCAGCTTTTTTGCTGTTTTTTGTTTTGCATCGTGGGCAGATAATTGTGGATACCAAGATATCACCTAAAATCTCATTAATATTTTTATTAACGTTAACAATTATGGAAAGTCATTGACCTTGAAAAAACTTTTTTTAGATCAAGCTTACCTGTTATTTAATTTATTTTAAGAATTGTAATGACAATATTCATCTTGATGTTATGTTGTTATAAAATAAGAACTTATAAAACTTACGAACATAAAAAATCATTGAAGATCCATTATCAATCCATTGAGGATTCTTATTATTCTTTTTATATTATGAATTTTAGCAGACAAATCAATCTTTAAGTAGTCAAAATTGCCCTAAATATAATAAAAACATTATATTAAGGCTTAATCAAAAAAATAATTAATATTTTTAATTTACAAGAAATTAATGACACTGCAAAATTGGAAACCTACATAATTCTACATACATTTTTAATTATAAAAAAGGGCATTTTACTAAGTTTGAAAAGGACTGATAACTCTTTATTTATTTATTTAATAATTCTATGGACGATTTATAAGAAAAAAAGGAAATAAAAATCTTTATATATTTTTAATGTAATTTTATTATTATATTAAGGATAATAATGAAAAAACTTTAAAATGGCCAGGTGGTCAAATGTCTAAAGAACTTGAAAAAGAAATGCAAGAACAAATAAGGGGAAAAGTCCAAGCAGAAATCGAAAAAGAAATACAAGAACAAATAAAAGGAAAACCAGATATAGAAATCGAAAAAGAAATACAAGAACAAATAAGGGGAAAAGTCCAAGCAGAAATCGAAAAAGAAATACAAGAACAAATAAGGGGAAAAGTCCAAGCAGAAATCGAAAAAGAAATACAAGAACAAATAAGGGGCAAAAAATAATACAGTAATCTTGATAATCTAATTATATTTTTTTTAAATTTTTAGAAGGTTCGAATTATCTTATAAAGGTTATTAATCAGTTAATTCTAGTTTTAATTCACTCGGGTATCTTAATTCCTCCTATTAAGTGCATCTAACTGTTTAAAGGACATAATTCCTTTGAAATTATCTCATTAACAAAAATTTATATTACCCGTGAAAATGGAACATTCATGAACTTTTTTTATTTTTAAAATCTATAAATAAGTCTTAAAAATCGTTTAAATAATTCAAATAAGACACTTAATTAGTTAATTCGTGTTCTAGTTCACCATATTCATTGTTTAATAAATTGAAATGCAAATAATTGCATAACGGATATAAGTCTTTCGAAATTATCTCATTAACAAAACTTTATATTACCCATAATCAGACTTCGTATATCCCATATATCATGAACATTCATGGAAGATTGGTATCAATTCACTCAAAAACAATGATGAATCTTGAAATTTTTCCAAACCCCATAGAACAATCATGTATAATTTGAGAAAATTGATCACAAATCCATCCATTTATCATGATATCTTTGGATAAATAGAATAGTCGATTTGAAGTAATCGTTTGAATAAATAGGTTTATTAAAAGGAGGTTGAATATATATGGCATCGTCGTTTAAATCACCTGCAGATACCGCCAAAGCTTGTGTTGGTATTGCAGAGCTGAAAGAAAAAGCCTCATTGAGTAATTTGATTGTTTTGAGTTTTTTAGCAGGGGCTTACATTGCATTTGGAGGGCTTCTAGCAGAAGTTGCAACTGGAGGTATGGCTGCTGCGGGTTACCCTACAGGATTAGTAAAATTCGTCTTTGGTGGAGTGTTCCCAGTGGGACTGATGCTGGTTGTTATAGCCGGTTCTGAGCTATTTACTGGTAACAACATGTACATGCCCCTTGGAATATTAGAGGGAAAAGCAAGCTGGTTAGGACTTATCCGTAACTGGGTAGGAAGCTGGGTTTTCAACCTGGTTGGAGCATTATTTGTTGCATACTTCCTAGCATACCTCACCGGTATTTTAACCGCAGATCCTTGGGCAGCAACTGCAGTTACCATCGCTAAAACCAAAGCTCTTGGAGGAGCACAATTTGTAGCAGCAGGTAAAACCGTTACATCCTTAACATGGACACAGGTGTTTTTAAGAGCAATTGGATGTAACTGGCTGGTATGTCTTGCAGTTTACTTAGCTATTGCCTCAGATGATATTATTGGTAAAATATTTGGAATATGGTTCCCAATAATGGCTTTCGTAACTATTGGATTTGAGCACGTAGTTGCAAATATGTTCTTTATACCTGTAGGAATATTCATAGGTGGAGTAAGCTGGTCACAGATGTTCATCAACAACATGGTCCCTGCTACTCTCGGTAACATCGTTGGTGGAGCAATATTTGTAGCATGTATCTACTGGTTTACCTACCTAAGGGGTACAAGTAAAGCCTAATTAGGGAAAGTAGCTGCATACCAAAATGGCATTTGTGGAATCTTTTCCATTTTTTTCTTTTTTTATATATTTTTAGAAAAAAGAAGGGATTGTCCAAATTCCAAAATCTATCATGAATGATCATATAGCAAACAAAGATTACTCAGTGATATCACTAGAAATAAGTTAAAATCAGCAGTAACCATCATGAATATTCATGATTTTTAAAAGAAAGGAAGTTATTGAAAAGGAAAGGAAGTTATTGTTACATCATATTTTCATATGATGAGAGGAGGAAGAAAATGAATATTCAATACACACCAACCACATGTCCCTACTGTGGATGTGGATGTGGATTTAACCTGGTAAGTGTCAATGGCAAACTAAAAGGTGTGGAACCATGGAAAAGAAACCCAGTGAATGAAGGAAAACTATGTCCGAAGGGTAACTTTTCTTACGAGTTTGTCCACCGAGAAGACAGGTTAACCACCCCTTTAATTAAAAAAGGTGGGGAATTTGTTGAAGCAACATGGGATGAAGCACTTGATCTGGTTGCATCCAAATTAACTGAAATGAAAGAAGCAAATGCTGAACAGTTGGCTTTCCTATCTTCAGCCAGATGTACAAACGAAGATAATTACGCGTTCCAGAAGTTTGTGCGAACCGTAGTTGGAACCAACAACGTAGACCACTGTGCAAGACTGTGTCACGGTCCTTCAGTTGCTGGACTGGCCCAGACCTTCGGATCAGGAGCCATGACCAACTCATTGGAAAGCTGTGCTCATGCTGATGTGGTGTTTCTAATTGGAACCAACACCCTTGAACAACACCCACTAATGTGGAGAAGGGTATTACAAGCCAAAGAAAAAGGTGCAAAAATCATAGTGGCAGACCCCAGATTTACACCATCTGCCAAGCAAGCTGACCTTTACATACCATTCCAATCCGGTACAGACGTGGCTTTACTGAATTCCATGATGAATGTGATTATTGCCGAAGGATTGGAAGATAAAGAGTTTGTGAAAAACCGAACTACTGGATATGAAGAACTTAAGGAAATGGTTAAAAAATATCCGCCAGAAGAAGCTGAAAAAATAACTGGAGTTCCTGCTGATCTTATCCGAGAGGCCGCACTAATGTACGCCAAAGCAGACAGTGCCGCCCTATTATTCTCAATGGGTATAACCCAACACACAGTTGGTACCGAGAACGTTATGTCCACTTCCAACCTGTCTATGCTAACCGGTAACATTGGTCGGCCTGGTACTGGAGTTAACCCTCTGCGAGGTCAAAACAATGTGCAAGGAGCATGTGATATGGGAGCACTTCCAGTAGTATACCCTGGATATCAGGCTGTTATTAACGAGGAACTGGGAGAAAAAATGCAAACATCATGGGGATGCGGTGATTTATCATGTGCACCAGGTCTTACTGTAGTGGAAATGATGCACGCAGCCCACGATGGTGATATTACAGGCATGTACATTATGGGTGAAAACCCTATGATATCCGACCCAGACCAGCAACACGTTGAAGCTGCTTTAAACAACCTGGATTTCTTAGTGGTACAGGATATATTCTTAACTGAAACTGCTGCCCTAGCGGATGTAGTATTACCTGCATTTTCATGGGCCGAAAAGGATGGAACATTCACCAGCACCGAAAGAAGAGTGCAGTACATTAGAAAAGCCGTAGACGGACCCGGTGAAACAAGAGATGACTGGGAAATAGTTTCCGACATAGCTACCAGAATGGGATCAGACCTGTTCAAGTTCACCAGCGCAGAGGATATCTTTGAAGAAGTGCGATCAGTAACTCCACAGTATGCTGGTATGAACCCGGAAAGACTATCCAAACCAGAAGCACTACATTGGCCTTGCCCTGACGAAGAACACCCTGGAACTCCCATACTCCACGCAGAAAAATTCGCGACCCCTGATGGTCTTGGAGTATTCAAAGCCATCGAATTTAAACCACCAGCTGAAAACCCGGATGATGAGTACCCATTCATACTCACCACTGGACGTATGCTGTTCCACTGGCACACTGGCAGTATGACACGAAGATCAACTACCCTGGACCGTGAAGTTCCAACTGGTTTTGTTGAAATTAACCCAGAAGACGCAGCTAAACTCGGTATTAAGAATAAAGAAATGGTTAAAGTTAAAACCCGACGTGGCGAAATAGAAGTGCCAGCCAAAGTCACTTCCGACATCATCCCCGGAACTGTATTCATACCATTCCACTTCGCTGAATGTGCTGCTAACATGCTCACCAGTGGTGATGCACTGGACCCATTCGCTAAGATGCCCGAACTAAAAGTTTCTGCTGCAAGCATTGAAAAACTGGAGTGATTCAAATGGTTCAAATAGGCGATATGTATTATGCATGGGGTTCAGACGATGAAATAGCTACCAACGGCGAATGTGGTGGGGCAGTTACCACAATTTTAAAGTTCCTTTTAGAAGAAGGCGTAGTTGATGCAGTCCTTGCCGTTAAAAAAGGTTCAGATCTATATGACGCTGTACCCACACTGATAACCGACCCAGAAAAAATCATAGAATCAGCAGGATCCCTCCACTGTGGAACCCTAAACATGGCAAAAATAGTGGGAAAATACTTGGACGGTGCCAAAGACATGAAAATAGCCGTCACCACCAAACCCTGCGACGCCATGACTCTGGTAGAATTGATTAAACGGGAAGAAGTGGACGGCGACAACATTCTCATGGTAGGGGTTAACTGCGGAGGAACCATGCCTCCAGTTAAAGCCCGACAGATGATCGAAAAATTCTACGAAACTGACCCAGATGAAGTGGTAAAAGAAGAAATTGCCAAAGGAAAATTGATCATTGAAACCAAAGACAACGAAGAACAGGAAATAAGTATCGACGAACTGGAAAACGCTGGATACGGTCGAAGAACCAACTGCCGAAGATGTGAAATCAACATACCAAGTATGGCTGATCTTGCACTGGGTAACTGGGGAGTAATCGGACCATTGGCAGGCAAAGCAACCTTTGTAGAAGTATTCTCCGAAAAAGGAGCCGATGCTCTTGACAAAGCCATAGAATCCGGAGCTCTCAACACCCAGGAACCAATACCTAAGGGTGTTGAAATACGAGCCAACATCGACAAGATCATGGCAAAATTAGCCGGTAAATGGCAAGCCAAAGATTTCGACGAAACCAGAGGCGAAATATTTACCACTATGGCCCAGTACATGGATGAATTTGACAAATGTATCAAGTGCTACGGTTGCAGGGAATCCTGTCCAATCTGTTACTGTGAAAACTGCTGTCTAGAGTCTAATAATGGTCCAGATTGGCTGAGTAAAGAACTCCCACCATCACCAATGTTCCATATGGAAAGGTTAATTCACATGGTAGAATCCTGTACTAACTGTGGACAGTGCGAGGAAGTATGCCCAGCTGAAATACCTCTGGCAAAAATCTGGCATGAAATCAACCTCAAAATGCAGGAAACCTATGGTTTCACCAGGGGAATGGATGATAAAATGCCACCGCTGTCTTATTTCCCAGCACCTGGAAAATAAACCGTGAAAAACTCAAGGTGGGGACATCCCACCTTTTTTATATATTTAATAATAAACCCTAACGTTCACAAAATCATACAAAAAGTCACAGTGATCACAGATAGGTCACATATCACGATCTTGAAGCTTTGCTACAAGATATAACAAACCCTTTTGTAATTCTTTAATTCTGACCTAAGTAATAGTCGTTCAATAAATCACCAGAATTTTAAAAAAAATTAGAGTCAGGTAAGAACATCATCCCCCCACTATAATCTAAGAGAATACAAAATGTGGTTTGTTATTAATTTATAATGAGTTTGGAATTTATGATTATTGAATAATTTGGGATAATGAAAAATAATTACCATAAAAAAAAAGGAGATGCTCATATGGAATGGACCCCCAAAATAATAGTTTTCTGTTGTAATTGGTGTTCCTATGGTGGAGCAGACACTGCAGGTACAGCAAGGATGCAATATCCTCCAAACGTTCGCATAATCAGAGTAATGTGTTCAGGTAGAATAAATCCCCTTTTTGTTTTGAAAGCATTTGATGAAGGGGCTGATGGAGTAATGGTCGCCGGATGTCACTTTGGAGACTGTCACTACGATAGAGGAAACTTCGCGTGTGACCGACGCATAACAGCCCTTAAAACTGTTATGAAAACCCTTGGCTTTGAAGAAGGAAGATTCCATCTCGACTGGATATCTGCTTCAGAGGGTGAGAAATTTGCCAAAACAATGAAGATGATAAGTGATCAGGTCAAAGAACTTGGCCCATTCTCCTGGAGAAAAAATAAAGCAGAAATAGGGTGATCCAATGGTTCAAATAAACGATATGTATTATGCTTTATCCCCTGATGAAGAAATCGCAGCCAGTGGAGAATGTGGAGGAGCAGTAACATCCATTCTTAAATTTTTACTGGAAGAATGCATAGTAGACGCAGTTCTCGCCGTTAAAAAAGGTGCTGATCTATACGATGCCGTCCCCACACTGATAACCGACCCAGAAAAAGTCATAGAATCAGCAGGATCCCTCCACTGCGGAACACTGAACATGTCCAAAGTCCTTCATAAATATCTTGATGGTGCCAATGAGATGAAAATAGCCGTCACCACCAAACCCTGCGACGCCATGACCATTGTGGAACTTATGAAAAGGAAACAGATAAACCAAGATAATGTGATAATGATTGGAATTAACTGTGGAGGAACCTTACCCCCAGTTCAGGCACGTGAAATGATTGAAAAATTCTACAAAATCAACCCCGACACAGTGGTAAAAGAAGAAATTGCCAAAGGAAACCTGGTAATTGAAACCGCAGATGACGAGGAGCAAGAGATCAGTATTGATGAACTTGAAAACGCAGGATACGGGCGAAGAACCAACTGCCGAAGATGTGAAACCAACATACCAAAAATGGCAGACCTAGCCATGGGTAACTGGGGAGTAATCGGACCAAATTCAGGTAAAGCCACATTCGTAGAAGTATTTTCTGAAAAAGGTGCAGAAATCTTGGATAAAGCTATTAAAGCAAACATCTTAAAGGTGACAGATCCTGTCCCCAAAGGTATTGAGATACGCAACAAAATTGACAAAGCAATGGTTAATCTAGCTAATAAATGGCAGACCCGGCATTTTGAAGAAAGTAACGAGTTAATGAACTTGGATCAGTACCTGGATGAATTTGACAAGTGTATTAAATGTTACGGTTGCAGAGAAGCTTGTCCGATCTGTTTCTGTAGAGAATGTTCCATTGAGTCCGAATCTGTTAACTGGGTGCCTAAGGGAGAAATTCCCCCATCACCAATGTTCCACTTTGTGAGAATGTTGCATATGGTAGATTCCTGTACCAACTGTGGACAGTGCGAAGAAGTATGCCCAGCTGAGATTCCGCTGGCCCGGATCTTCCATAAGATAAATGTAGAATTACAGGATGTCTTTAAATACCACCCTGGATATGATCTGGAACAAAAACCCCCTCTTTCAGTGATAAACAAAGAACCCAGTGAGGAATAAAAATAACCTCCCTAATATTTTTTCTTTGATTATTTGAAGAATTTAGGATATTTAGATGATAATCTCTGATAGAGTAATCTCTGACTTGATAATTGCTTATCTATGGTGATAAAAATGATGCTTGATGAAGTATTGAAAGCCAATGAAGATTTTGTTAAGGATTTTGAACCTAAAAAAATGAGCCACATGCCCCAAAAGAAACTGGCCATTGTAACTTGTATGGACACCCGTCTTACCGGGTTTTTAGAACCTGCCATGGGGATTGAACGAGGTGATGCCAAAATAATCAAAAACGCAGGTAATGCCGCTGTGGATAGGGATGTCATAAGATCCGTTGCAGCAGCAATATACGCTCTTGGTGCTGAGGAAGTCATGGTGGTGGGACATTACGAGTGCGGGATGGCAAACGTAGACCCTGAAAAATTGGAAGCAAACATGAAATCCAGGGGTGTGGATGAAAAAGCACTTTCTGAAGTTAATCTTAAAGAATGGATAGGGGCAATTGACAGTGAAGAGGAAAATGTAATGGTAGTGGTGGAAAAAATCAAGGAATCACCATTTATTCCAGACGATGTCCCCATTCATGGACTTATAATAGACCTTTATGATGGTAAATTGAAGGTTTTAGTTGAAGGATAACCAACTGTTTTTATTTTAATTTTATTTTAGTTATCCAATTAATCCCCAACTCAAAATTATATACATAATTATTTATTTTTTAGATAGGTAAGTGCAAAAACAGAATAAATACTTTTCATCAGCCATTAATATAAACCATTATTAGTTTACTATCAAAAGCCCTCCTATACTATTCTCATTTTACCAGCAAGGCAAATAGAATAATCCCATGATAAATTTTGATATAAAATATAAAATTATTATTAAAAATGCTGTGGATCACACAAAAATTCAAGACGAAAAAGATAACTATCAGAAAGAAGCCATGTTAAAATAACCAGATATTTATTAACATGCGGAGGGATTTAGCAAATGAGTAAAATAGACCGGCAGAAGATTCTGGACGTTTTGGATGGGTATGATAAGGAAGACATAACTATTGCAACTTTAGGAAGTCATTCGTCCCTGCATATGTTTCAGGGAGCGAAAAAGGAAGGATTCAGGACGGCAGTGGTTTGTGAAAAAGGGAGGGAAGTTCCCTACCAACGGTTCAATAGTGCCGATGAATACATCATTGTTGATAAATTTAGTGACATAGTTAATGAGGAAGTTCAGCAGGAATTAAGGGATATGAACAGCATAGTATTCCCACACGGATCTTTTGTGGCGTATGCTGGGCTGGACAACATTGAAACTATTTTTAACGTCCCCATGTTTGGAAACAGGGACATATTACGATGGGAAGCTGAACGGGATTTAGAAAGGAAACTTATGGTTGAATCAGGAATCCGAATCCCCCAAAAAATAAATAACCCCAGTGAAATTGAGGGCACCGTGATGGTGAAGTTCCCTGGAGCAAGAGGTGGAAAGGGATACTTCGTTGCCAGTTCACCAGAAGAATTCGACCAAAAAATTGACGCCATGATCCAAAGGAACTGGATCGAAGAAACAGACATTAAAGATGCTCACATCGAAGAATACGTATTAGGATGTAACTACTGTGTCCATTACTTCTACTCTGGATTAAACGATGAAGTAGAAGTAATGGGAATGGACAGCAGATACGAATCAACCATTGACGGCTTAACCAGGGTTCCTGCCAAAGACCAGCTGGATATCAATACCAGCCCATCCTACGTGATAACTGGTAACCACCCGGTAGTTATGAGAGAATCACTACTGCCACAGGTATTTGACATAGGAGATAAAATCGTTGAAAAAGCTAAAAAACTGGTACCACCAGGATTTAACGGCCCATTCTGTATGCAGACTCTGGTAACCGACAATCTGGAAGTAGTGGTCTTTGAAATGAGTGCCAGATCAGATGGAGGAACCAATACATTCATGGATGGATCTCCTTACAGCTACCTCAAACATGGCGAACCTATGAGTATGGGCCGCAGAATGGCCAGAGAAATCAAGAATGGAATCAAAGAAAATCGTTTAGAAGAGATCATAACCTGATCTATTCTAAACACACCATTTTTTTATTTTTTCAACATGTTTTAATCTTCCGCGTTTAATAATATAATAAAAAATATCAATCCATTACGGAAATATTAAAAAAATAGGATTTCACCATATTGGATTCGGTTTATATACCATAGATAGCATAAGTTATATCCTAAACAAAGCCAGTATTATTATTCATGATAACGATAATAATCAATCAGAAGGTGTTATATTGCTCACAACCGTCCAAAAAGAAATATTGCAGGTTTTGATTGATCTGTATAGTAAATCAAATTACATGCCCATTAAAGGAGAAAACATTGCATCGATTATGAACCGAAACCCTGGAACCATACGAAATCAGATGCAATCCTTAAGAAGCATGGGGATCGTGAAAGGCGTTCCAGGCCCTAGAGGAGGATATAAACCAACATTAGACGCATATCATGCTTTAAATCTTAGTACTGCTGATGAAGAAGAAACTGTACCTTTATTTAAAAAAGATAAACTGGTTGAAAATATAACTGTCACCAGGATAGAATTCACCAGCCTACCCCAACCGGGAGATTGTGAAGCAACTATAACGGTCATGGGAGATATCAAGCAGCTTGCCCTTGGAGATAAAGTAAGAGTAGGCCCCAGTCCCGTGAATAAACTTGTGGTGAATGGGATTATTGTTGGAAGGGACGATATGGATGGTGTTTTACTCCTAGATGTTAAAGATATACGAAGCATACCCCATAAATCCGTGCTGGAAATAGCCAGCCAGGATCTCATAACACTGGATCGAGATATGAATATTAAAGAAGCAGCATGGATTCTATCGAATAATGGAATAGATGGAGCCCCTGTAGTTGAAAATGATAATGTTATGGGAATGTTAACCCTCATTGACATTACTAAGGCCATTGCCAATGAAGAAACTGATCTTAACATAACCAATCTGATGTCCAAGTACATTATAACAGTTAAACAAGATGTGATGATAGCAGAAGCCATTCAAATTATGAATAAAAACAAAATTGGGCGTCTTATTATCACTGATGAAAAGGACAAACCAGTTGGAATTTTAACTAAAACCGATATTTTAAACCAAGTATCAGGTTTGAAATATTTGACTAATTAATTATTTTAAAATCTAAATATACACATCTATTCTTTTTTTAAAACTATTTAGAAAGATTTTACTCAATAAATGAGATTTTACCCTATTTTGAAAAATCTGAAAAATAATTTAAAAACTGAAATTAAAAACTAAAAAGAAAAAAGATTGGGATAAGAAGATTAATACCTTCTCCTATCCATTAACTCTTTCATTTTACCAGGATTCCATCCTCCACTGGCGGATTTAGAGCGACCCACTTGCTGGACGTATCCTGTGATACGGTCGTACCATTCTACTTCTTTCTGTTCTCCACATGAAGCACAGTTATCCTGTAATCCTTTCATCAGGGTTTTGCATTTTATGCAGAAACTGAGGGCACTGCTGTATGCCCAGAAACCTATATCCGATTTTTTGGCTATCTTGTTAGTGAGGCTCAGCAGTGCTTCAGGGTCACTGTGTGATTCTCCCATGTAAGCATGGAAGATGTGTCCACCTAAAGTACGACTGTGGAATTGTTCTTCAACACGGATCTTCTCTGCCAGGCTCAGACTAGTATCCACCGGTGCATGGGAAGAGTTGGTATAGTAATAAGCATCAGAATCTCCCTGCGTTATAGCCTTGTTACCGAATTTCTCCCTATCCAGCATTGCAAATCGGTAGGCAGTAGACTCAGCAGGAGTCTGAATAATAGTCCAACGAAGGCCATTATCTTTTTTAAGTTCTTGAGCCCGCCCATTCATATAGTCCACTACTTTAAGGCCTAATTTAAGCGAATCAGGGTCATCGATTCCCGAACCGCAGAATGACTGGAGCATTTCATTTAATCCCACAAATCCAAAGGTCATCGTGGAGTTTTCAACCCTGTAATACCTTTCCCCATCCTGTTCCTGGGTTAAGAATGGTAACAGGTTGTAGTCATCCAGACAGGCCATTGCCTGCTGACGACGTAACATCAGGACCTCTTCAGAAAGACGCAAGTATGAATCCAAGTACTCGAATATTTCATCTTCATCCTTGGATTGATAGGCTATTCTGGGCAAGTTCAGTGTTACGTAGGCCAGGTTCCCTGTTCGGAAACAGTCCTTATCCCAGTCACCAGTCCAGTTATCAGAAAGGGAGGTTCTACATCCCATGTAGTTGGCCATCTGCCCCCTGTAACTAGGTAACATGTTGGTAAAGTATGCAGTACCGTATTTGGAGGATAATTCATGCACCCGTTCCAGGTCTTCGGCAAATTCATCCTTCAGGACTTCTTTCCTTAGGGCATAGATTGTGTTGGGGAACAGGTGTGGTTTACCATCAGAATCTCCGTCTAGTAGTACTTCAGTGAAGGCCCGTTGTAACATGCGGGTTTCATCTTCAAAATCACCATAAGTTCCCACTAGTCTACCTTTAGGCCCATATGCTGGTTCCTCTTTTAAAAAATCTGGTACGGTGAATTCCATGTTGATGGATGTAAATGGTACCTGGCTTCCTCTGGCAGCGTATGCCATGTTCAGATTGTAGATAAACATCTGCACTGCCTGTTTGATCTTCTCATAGGGAAGTCCATGGGCAAATGGAGCGACAAAAACATTCCAGAGACTCATAGATTGTCCACCACTCATATTCTGCTGGGCTGCCAGCATTATCTCTCCAGAGTGGTTCATCAAAGTTTCAATGTGGTTTGGTGGTCCTGCCACTGAAGTATGGTCACCAGTACCGTCCACTTTGAGCCCGTTTCTTATAAAGTATCTTAAATCATGCTGGAGGCAGTTTATAGGTCTGCCCGCGAAGAATTCCAGATCGTGTATGTGTATATCTCCACCCAGATGGGCGTCAGCCAGTTCGTTGGGGAGCATTTGCAAGAGTGCATATTGCTTAAGTGCTTCATCAGCCACGTATTTGTGTACTGTTTCCGGGTTGTGGATCATGTTGGCGTTGTCCCGGCTTCCATTCTGGATGAGGTTGGTGATGTTGTAGACTGGTATACCCAGCCTGGTGTACTTTCGTCTGAGGGTTTCCAGCCCATTTTCAACCAGTTTGGTGTTTACCATTTCTCTTAGCATAGGAGCGGTTAAATATTCCACATCCAGTTTTCTAACCTCTTTCCAAACACTGGTGGCAATTTTATCCGCGATTTCTGGACTGGCACCTGTTTCTACAATCAGGGTTTTCTCGATTTTGGACTTGTCAAAGGATTCGATGGTGTCCCGTGCTGTTCTAACCCTTAACTGGTTGCTTCTTAGATACTTGTCAGCCACTTGTGGTTCTACCCGCTTCAAGGAATCATATACCCACATCTTGATTTCCTTGGTGGTGACTCCATCATAAGCCGCACCAGCGGCCTGAGATGCTATTTTTTCCGCAGCCCAAAGAGGAGCACCTGCCATAAGACAGGATTTCAATATCTTTTCATGACTGAACTTTTCAAATATCCCATTATTTTTCAAAACACAATTTTCCGCCTTGGTTGGTATTGCAGCAATAATACGGGCATCCTTCATCATCTATCCTCCGACTCAATTATTTAATTATTTTAAAAATAATATTAATTCATTTTTGTGTAATAATTTCCCCTGACCCCCTGGAAAGAGTTTTTAAATCTACATATTATTTCTATTTGTATCTTATAAAATTCTTTCGATTACCAAACTGTTCTGATCCGTGAAAACTGTTTATAACGGTAAGTGTTTCCATGATAACATCATTCTCCCCCTCAATTGAACACATGAGGTGAACAAAATTTAGCCCAAACCACTATTGATAGTGCACAATAACACAACATGTGCACTATTTTTTAGTGATCTATGAATAACATCCAGTGAACTATCTACAGAAATACATCCAGTGAACTCTGCTTGGATCGGTCACTTTCAAAGAGGGAATGTATACCTGACTCTAAAAGTTCAATCCGCTGCACCAGATATGGATCTATAGGGTAACGACTCGCCAGTTCCTTGGATATTTCCAGATATTTTGTGACAGAACCCTTTGATATACTCAGTATAAGGTTTCCACCACAGGTACATTCCCCGGTGAGAGGTATACGTCGGTATTTCTTGTTACATTTGGTGCAGCGAACCTTTTGCCTAGCAAATGCCCTTATATTCCCTGCCATATCCGGCAGAAAATGAGAGTTTAAGACTCCTTCCACCACTCCCTTTTGATCCACAGCACGTATCTTCTCTGCCAGACTGATCTGACCATTCACCTTCTCTTTCATGGTAGGTAATGTTTTATAGAGACATATTTTTGGTCCCTGGTGGATACTGGAAGTTTCATGAGAATAAATCAAGCCACTGTACTGTTCATCCTTGCCCAACCTCTTCTGGACATTATCCACCATTTCCACCACATCAGCAGGTTTTGCATTTTCCAGAGTTTTCTGGTACAGTTCCAGAGGTAACATTTCCATGGTATCCAGGTTGTGAGATTCATCATCAATTTCCTCAGGATCAATGCGGGATGATAAAACCAGAGGAGCATCCATTCGTCCCCCACGACTGCTGGGAAGGTAAACCTTGGAGAAGTTCAGTAAGGCATCCATCAGTAGCATCACTGAGTCTTCATCACTGTCACAGTTTCGACGTTTAGCAGAGTGGAAGTAGGGATGGGCGTAGCATGCTGCGGCTTTGGTGAATCCTATGATCCGTCCAAGGACACCCGCTGAGGTATGTGGTGCCAGGCCCACTGCCAGGTGCCCCACTAGGTCTTCTTTGGTTTTAACATTATAGAATGGTTCCATTTCGTAGAAATTTTTCAGAAGATCGTCAATGAAGTGTGAAACCCGCATCAGGTATTCTCCACAGGCCTCGGATATTACCAGATCCTGTATACGGAGTTCAACCACCTGATCATCATTTTTAAGCTCTTCTCCCCTAATATCATGTGTGTATCCTATTTCACGAAGCTTCTGGGGACTTACACCTATTTCTCTGGGTATGAAATGAGTAAGTGGCAGGTCTGTTGAGTCATGGCGTATGGTGGCATCTTTGAAAGTGTAAACTCCATTTTTTGCCCGGAGTATTCCTTTTTCAAGTGGCTCTGGGAATTTTTCTTCGGATATCATTCCCTTTACCCCCTTTATCTCGTCCAGTTTCCGCACACCAGAATTTTTATAGGCTTTTCTTAGGAGGTTGGCCACGTTGATTCTTTTTTTCCCTGAACTGGTGGGAACAGTACGGGCCCCACAGACTGGGCAAATAGCCTGCATTGAACCCACACCACATTCAGGATTGGTGCATTTACATCGAGCTATATCCACTGTGATACTGCCTTTTCTAGCTGCTTCCACAATGTTTCTCCTAGTTCCACCAAAGTTACCAATGGGGAAAAGAGCATGTGGGGCTGGTTTCATCATCCTTTCCTTGGTTTTTTCAGGCCTTCCCACCCTTCCACCAAGATATGTGGGTGCTTTGGCCATTATTTCCACCGGTGCAACTCGGTTTATTGCATCCATGGTTGATAAATCCGTTTCAGTTTCCAATGGTTCGGTTAAGGTGTGGATAAGGGCATAGGCATCATCATGGTTTAAAATAATTTTATCATCACTGACACGGTGTGGGACTCCCATGGATTCTAATATCCTCTTCTCAGGCCCCATATCTTTTATTAAGTCATCTTCAATGTTTTCATCATCTAGATCATTGACTAACCATGCCTGGAGAGTGTTGATGTCCTTTCGGGTTACATCATGATAGAAGTAGGTGTAGTCAGGGTGCAGTGGGATCTGGTACTGTTTTGACAGTTCGAATGCTTCTTTAGCACTAAGTTTACCCCGCTGGAGGAACTGGTTCAACTCTTCTTCCTGTCCATCATGGTAACTGCTTGATTTTTCTAAAATCTGTATCCACCATTCTTCGCACCAGCCAGCAGGGAGAAGTGGGTGGTTGTTTCTGAGGAACTCACCAAAAGCCACCAGCATGTCCCCCAGGTAGATTATTTCCACCACGTTTGATCTGATTTTCCGGGCTTCTTCTACTGATTCTACCTTCACCACATCCCCGTTTCTAAGTTTCACAACCGGCCCATCAATACTATCGCAGGGAACCACACAGTTACCCTTACCCGGCCGTTCGATCTTCATCTGGGTCCCGACAGCTAAAAATTCCAGGATCTCCATGGTTGCAGGGTGCACACCCATGGCAGCCAGCCCGGTGTTTCTAGATCTACCGTACCTTAAACGGAAGCCCCCCCTGGTTTGAGGATATGCTAAAACTGGACGACCTCCAATAATATCCCTCATGTACTTGTCATCTACTTTATCTTCTTCTTTGCCTTCATCAGCTTCCTCATCTTTATCTGATTTTTTGGTTTTGGAGAGATCTCCCAGCCAGTCCCATCCTTCCATGTTCAACATCTTAGCGTACTTCAATACTTTAGGGGCCTTCTGTATAACTCCCTCAACCATAGCCAGGAGGGCACCCCCACGAAGATGGTTGGTTTCCACTCGTTCCAGGTCCCGGTGGGAAACCTCTACCTGGTCAGTGGGTTCACCAGTGACCTCCACCGGTATGTTCTTGGCTGCAGTACGAACTTCATCTGGAGAAGGAGAGTACTGCAGGTTGGTTACTTCTGACTCGTAAAGTTCTGCTTCTTCCACGTAACGTTCAATTTCTCCATCAGTGGGCTTGTAAGCTGCTAGTCCCATGCTACTTCGTATGTAATCTGCGACTAGAACCGCCATAGCAGATGCTGTTCCTCCGGCACTTCTTATGGGTCCGGTGAAGTACACTGCCAGGTACCATGTTTGGTCAAAGTTCCTTTTTATGGCCACTCTGGCTATTCCTTCCAGTGGTGCAGCCACTACCCCCTCAGTAATAATAGATAGTGCTGTTCTCACTGCCTGGTCAGCTGCCTCTTCCTTTACCTTATACTGGTCTTTATTCCCCAAATCAGCTTTTAAAACCTCATCAGCTGTGACTATTTCCTTTGCCACCTGAAATGTGATTTCTTCACGGGACATGTCATTTTCCATACTTTTAATACGTGCAGCTACTCCTGGTGGGCCCACCAGCCCCTCCACACGCTCGGCCAGGTTTTTAGCCAGGGGTATCTCTGGTTCAGTTTCAATATCATGACCCTTCTTCCTGGCTTGCTTGGCAACTTCATAGGCCTTTGTAGTGCCCTCTTCCAATGTTTCAAAGTATCCCATGTTAATTCCCTGATTTTTTATATATTCAATGATTAAATCTATAATAATCTTTATTAATTAAATTAAAACCTTATATTCCAGTAAAAATACGATTAAAGCAATATAACATTCGAACATTATTCTTGCTCTACTAATTGTTATTGTTCTAAAGATAATTTATAGTTTTTCAATCCAGTAAACTTAGATATATTTCCATCCAATTGTATCCAAATGTCACCTGAATCATGACCAGATACCATCACAAATATAAGGTTGTAATGCGTAACATAGGTATGAATAGAACATCATGGATATGAATAATAAAATATAGATTATGAATAAATATCTAGAATAAAATCTAAAATCAGAAACGATGTTTATTTCAAATGATTTTGATAAATGAAATATCAGTGAATTAATTTCACGATCAATTTGTTATGGTGATCCAATTGGCAAAGAAAGAAAAGAAATATCTCCCACCAAGTGGGGCGGGCCTGGTAAGATACTTTGAAGATGAAACCAAAGGCCCCAAACTCAGTCCAGAACAGGTTATAATCATGACCGTTATTCTGGCTGTTTTCTGCATAGCTCTCAGGTTTTCGTACTCCTGAACCCTATTACTTTTTCTAACTGTCCCCAATACCTTAGAAAGTTTAGAAAATTAATTCAAAGTAAAAACTCAAAATATAGAGTATCGGACGGAACTTATAAGTATAAGAGTTATCTAGCAGCACCAATTCATTGCAGAAATTAAAAAAATAAGTTTAAAAAATTAAAATCATTAAATAGTTTTTTTGAAAGGAAGAAGTTTTTTTAAAATTTGGATGTTACTCTATTTGAATGAAGCTTCAAAAATAAAAAGATTTTTTTAGAAATGAATTTTTTTAGAAAATGACATCAAAGAACTAATATTAAGGAACTAATATTAAAGGAGTTTTAACATGGCTATTCACCCTATAGAATTTCGTTACGGAACCCCGGAAATGAAAAGTGTCTGGGAGGCAGAGAATAAACTTCAAAAAATGCTGGAAGTGGAAGCAGCTCTGGCAGAAGCTGAGGCCCAGATTGGCCTGGTTCCTGAAGAGGCTGCCCGGGAAATAAGAAGTAAGGCCAGTACCCAGTATGTTACCAGTGAACGAGTGGCAGAAATAGAAAAAGAAACCAACCATGACATTGCATCCATTGTAAAAGCCCTGGCTGAGGTTTGCGATAATGATGCAGGGGAATACGTGCATTTTGGTGCTACTTCCAATGATATCATCGACAGTTCACAATCACTCTTACTGCGTGACTCAATTGATATCATACAGGATAAAGTGGCTCGCCTGGCAAAAATCATCCTGAAACTGGCTGATGAAAATAAAAAAACAGTATGCATAGGAAGAACCCATGGACAACACGCCCTACCAACCACTTATGGAATGAAATTTGCCATTTGGGCTGATGAACTCCACCGACAGCATGAACGGCTGGAAGCATGCAAAGGAAGACTCTGTGTTGGAATGATGACCGGAGCAGTCGGTACCACAGCCGCACTGGGTGAAGATGGACTCAATGTACACCTCAAGGTCTCTGAAATACTGGGACTACCCGCAGTTAAGATATCCAACCAGGTGGTGCAAAGAGATAACCATGCAGAGTACATTCTGGATCTGTCAAATCTAGCCAGTACACTTGATAAAATTGCCCTGGAAATCCGTAACCTGCAACGTACAGAAATCAAAGAATTAGGGGAAAGTTTCGACCCTGAAAAACAGGTAGGATCCAGTACCATGCCCCACAAGATGAACCCCATAACTGCTGAGAGAATCTGTGGAGTTTCCAGAATTATTAAAGCATATCCTGCCCCTGCTCTTCAGAACAATGCCCTGTGGCATGAAAGGGACCTCACCAACTCCTCATCCGAACGGATCATGCTCCCAGAAGCATCAATCCTCACTGATTACATACTGAACTTGACCATTCGCTTAATGGAAAAACTGGTTTTCTACCCTGAAAACATTGAACGGAACCTTAACCTTACTGGTGGCCTGATTATGGCCGAGCGATTCATGGCCGAACTCACCAGGAAAGGTATGGGAAGACAAAGTGCCTATGCTCTGGTCAGGAAGTGTGCACTGGAAGCTAACAAATCAGGAGTCAGTTTAAAAGATGTGGTTCTCAAACAGGAAGCAATAACTGATTACCTGAGCCAGGAAGAAGTAGAGGATATTATGGACCCTCACACCTACCTGGGATCTTCAGTGCAGATTGTGGAAATGGTTTTGGAAGAGTCTAAAGACTGGTTCTAAATTCCAAAATAATTTCTTCTTTTTCTAATTTTTATTTTATTTATTCCATTTAGTCTATTTTTGCTCGTTTTAATGGCTTTTAACTCCTTTAAAACGAAAAATTAATATATCACCAACTAGAAATAATATTTTACTAATTGTAAAGGGAGGTGAAAAAATGGTCGATATCAAAGAAATTAAACACATCCGAGCCGCACCATTCACATTAATGACATCTTCAATACACGCTATTTTAGCATTTATCGCAGCAATCCTTGTTATCCTATTCTTCGGAACAATAGCCGCAATTATACCAGGCGTAAGCGCCTTCGCTGGTTTCATTACTGTGATAGGATTATCGATAATTATCCTATGGCCTTTAACCTCGTTCTTCTTCACTATCGTGTATGCCTTTATTCTGGCATTACTCTACAACCTCTTAGCACCAAGATTAGGAGGTGTAAAACTAGGTATGGAAGGAGAAACAGTTAAATCCATCCCAGTAGTGTCTTTCGCCCTGATACTCTCGGTAATAGTCGCTCTTATAACATTCTTAACTGGTCTATACATTGGACTGGCTGGTAGTTCTATATTCTCACTGGCAAGTGGAGTAATCCCAATTGCAGCCAATGTAGCTGCAGATGCAACCAATGTTACCAACGCTACTTTACCTACCGGAGGAATGATGGCAGCTATTTCTGGCATATGGGCACTGTTCTGGATTATAATAATGCCTATAGCAATGTTCATCATGACTTTCATTGCCTACGCATTATTTGCAGTCTTCTACAACATCATCATACCAAAGATCGGTGGACTCAAACTTATATTCGCCGAAGCAGCCAATGGCTTTGAACTCACCAGCATCCCAGTGGTACCTGCAGCACTATCCATATCAGCAGTAATGGCAGTTTTAGGTGCGATATACGGATTGATAATGGGTATAATGACTGGAGACATTGTTTTAGCAATAATCTGGCTCATAACCTACGCCATATCCTGGTTTGTAATGTACTTCATTATAGTAGCACTGGGCACAGTATTCTACAACTTCTTACAGCCCAGAATCGGCGGAATCAAACTGGTACTGGAATAAACGCCATGAACCTAATTTTAACCCCTTTTTTATTTCTTTTTATCCATTGAGAATCTGAAATTATTTTATAATCTGAGATTAATTATAATTTGAGATTATTCAATCAATGAAGTGGAATCATAGATGAAAACTGTTTTAATCATATTTTCAAACGATTTTTATGGTGAATCTATTAATCAATAACTTATTTTAAGAAATAACTTAATAGATTAGAATAAGAAATTTGATGGAATAAAGTTTTAGATGGAATTAAAGTTATTATATGAATTTTTGATGAATTATATTTATCATGATTATAAATTGGAGGTTAATTACATGGAAGAATTAAAAGAAATAAAGTCTGTGGCTATTGTCCCCTTCACTCTGATGTCTTCCTCGATATCAGCTGTTTTGGGCATCATCTACGCGTTAATACTAATTCTGGTTTTGGGAGCAGTGGCTGTTTTCCTACCTTCACAATCCCACATCATTAGCAGCCTCCTGATGACTGCATCTGTGGCAATTATCATTATTTTACCTGTAGGATCATTTTTGTTTAGCGTTTTAACCTCATTCCTCATGGCTTTCATCTACAATTTACTGGTGCCCAGGATAGGGGGTATTAAGCTGGGAATGGTCGAAATGAAAGAAATCCGATCAGTACCTGTAATCCCTCTATCATTAATGGCATCCTCCATTTATACCATTTTAACTTTCCTGATAATATTGATTGTTGCCCCATTGCTGGTTGTGGTTTTACAGGGTGCAGCACTTGCATCAATCAGTACAAGCAATTCTATGGTAGGATTAGAAGGTTTAGGTGCTATTGGATTGATTGGAATTGTGGTAATGGTAATTGGAATTCCCATACTGGTTTTTGTGTTTACTTTCATATACACCGCCCTCATGGCACTGGTTTACAATTTCCTGGCCCCAAAGATGGGCGGAATAAGATTAAAATTCAACACAATAAAGGATAACTCCTTTGAAATCAAGAAAATAAAGCCCATTCCCCTGGCTCTTATCAGTGCAGTGGTAATGACCATTTTGAACTTCATATTCTCATTACCAACACTGGCTATGTACTTTGCCACCGGCAATGTCCCCGGTGGGCTTGGTTACTTCTTAGGAAATACCATTGGTATGTTCATAGTCATCTTCATACTATACGCCATCATGGCCTTGTTATACAACTATTTAAGGCCATTTGTTGGAGGAATCGAGTTAAAACTTGAATAAAATGGTTAATACAATAAATTCGGACTGATAAGTCCAAGTACGATGAAAAAATAAATAAAATAAATAAAATAATTAAAGATATAAATAAATAAAAAAAGAGGAACTAATTATATGACTTCCCATCATATCAAATGTCGTAAAATTTCACGTGGACAAGCCAAAGGAGCTGTGATCCTCTCTCATGAACCCTTGAGTTTCCTGGGTGGTGTTGATCCCCAGACTGGAAATATCACTGATCGAGAACATGAACTTTACCAGCAGAATATAAGTGGCAAGGTACTGGTGATCCCATCAGGGAAGGGTTCTACCGTGGGATCCTACGTGATCTTTCAGATGGCTAAAAATAAAACCGCACCACTGGCAATCATTGCCATGGAAGCAGAGCCCATCATCGCCACTGGAGCCATTATGGCCAGCATCCCCATGGTTGACCAGCCGGAAGAGGATGTTCTTGACAGTCTAGAGGACGGTGACTTGGTGGAAGTTGATGCAGATACCGGGATCATTGAAATTCTAAAATAAATCTTATTTCCAAATAAATTTTTTAAAAAAAATCCAAGAGAAGTTCCTTAAAAAATATTATTAAAAAAAATCAGGTTTATTTTTAAAATCCAATACTTTGGATTGATATATTCAATAAAAAATGTTGAAAAATAATTGGTAGGTTGAAACAATAGGCAATTGCCTATTAATTTTTACAACAATTCAACCACCGTTTTCTCTGATTTCAGCACCGATAAATCCTCCAACAGTGCCCAGAACTCCGCCCAGGAATATGGAAAATACTGTGATAAAAAGACCAGCTATCAGAGTCATCGCACCGGCCACTAAACCTACTTTAGCAAATATAAGGCCTATTATTGCACTTAAAGCTCCAAACCCGGCAACGAATAGAATTCCTATTATGAGTCCGCCGATAATGCCGGTTAATGCACCTTCCACTGGTGCGTCTTTTTTCTCACCACGTCCAATATAGGTTGCCACCAGGCCCCCTATTATTGGGCCCATGAAGAACAGGGGAAAAACAGAAATTGTTAACACAATGGTTAAAACCGCATTTATAAGCGATCCTACTCCAACTGCTTTCCAGTCTATCATTTACATCACTCCTAATCTATTAGAATTATTCCAGTTTTATTCTGTTTTTATTTCTAAGTCCAGTTTTTATTAATTTCCCTGTCTTTAATTTAAGTTTGAGATGTTAAAGAATAAATCCTGAAAAGTAGGGATAAATCCTGAAGACTATGATAAATCCCAAAATCTGAGGATAAACCCTAAAAACTAAGGATAAACCCTAAAAAGATAAGGATAGTCTTTAAAGGTTTTTTATATGTTATAGTTCATCATCATTATCTTTAGAAGTAATTTCTTCTGGAATCTCTTCTTCCGATAATGTTTCAGGATGTTGCCTTGCTTTTATCACATAACCAATGATTCCACCACCGAGGCCCAGGAGAATGTATACTGGTATGAAACCTAAGGAGTAGATAATTAAGCCCCCAATTATCTTTTGTGAGAATCCAGAAACTGCGTATATTATTATAACATATATTATCCCTGTGAATAGACCTATTAAAGCTCCGTGTATTGCCCCCATCTTTACACTCTGGTTGACCAGATATCCAACCACTATTCCTGCCACTATCAGGGCAATAACACCCCCGATTAATGGGATTAACATCCCTAAAACAACAACCAGTACCACTGCCAGTACCGTTCCAATGAGAATATTCTTTTGATCGATCATGATTTTACCTTCATAACTCCACTCTATTGAACAATGTAATCTTTATTATTCGTTTTAAATAATCAATTTAAACGCTATTATACTTTTTGGAGTTTTAAAAAAATATAGTTTGCTCTAAAATGTGAAAAAAAATAAAGAAATAAAAAAAATAATTTTAAATTTTTAGCTAGCTTTAAGCTTCTCCTTTGATCAAAGAACCAAGAGCTCCTCCAATGGCCATTAGGATCATGACCCCGAAGAAGGCTATAAACAGTAGTAGTGAAGTCAAAGTGGCTGCTGCGAATCCAATAAGCCCCAGTATCAGGGTACCGAATATGAGCATTAATATGGACAGAACAATGGCACCAAACAAACCAGATACTGCACCGTTTGCCATACCATTACCTGCAGTTCCACCCACCATGTAGCCCACTACCATTCCAGCTATGAGTAAACCGAGAACTGAACCCACTGCGGGAATAATTATACCAAAAACGGCTCCCAAAACTATGGACAATATAAACCCTATGATTACTGCTCCCCAATCAATATCCATTTTTTTCACCTCTTTTTAACCGAAAAATAAAAAAATATTGTTTTTAAGCATCACCTTTAATTGCGGCTCCGATGGCTCCTCCAATGGCTCCAATAATTGCATCAATTATGACTGCTTCTATTAAAATTAACGTTCCGATTCCAACACCAGTAAGTATCATAATTATAACACCAATGATTCCAGCTACGATTCCTACTAGAGCTCCATGGATCGCACCATTTTGATAACCTCCTGCAACAGAATAACCTACATATATCGTTGCTATAAGGTAAGCAATTAGGCCACCAAGGGATCCTATAAACATTGAAATGATAACACTGAGAATTATTGCAATTACTAATCCAATTATAACTGGAGTCCATTTAACTTCTACCATTCCATTCACCTCCTTCATGTCTTTAAATTGAAACTATCATTATTTAAACTAAGGTTTTAGCCGTAGTATATGCATCATACATACCATAAAGCCAGACAATTATATATAATATATACGCAATAGCCCCTAAAAAATAAACAGAAGCAAACAATAGCACTGCTACTATGAAAATCACTATCCCACTAATGGTTTTACCTGCATAAACACTGCCAATACCCGGTAAAAAGAAAGATATTACCACAGCTAACATTGGATTTACCATGTTTAACCTCCTTATCATTTAATATTGATTATGTCCTTTTAAGTCTTAATATTTTTTTCTTTTATTCCCAATACATAAACGAATATAAACTTAAAAAAATAAGTTTGAACTGATTGTATCATCTACACAACATGAAGTGTAAATTAATTCCATAAATTCGCCCAATCTATATTTATTTTTCCATTATATCTTCGAATTTATTTTTTGCACACATTCCAGGTAAAAAATAAGATTAATGAACTACAATAATCAGTTAATAAACAGTGCCAGTTACGAATTAATATAAAAGAAAATTCAGAAATTAAGATAAATCATTTCAGGATTAAGTCCAGGAAGAAGGTGTAATGGTGTACTTGCTCATCCATAATGGGACACTTATAGATGGTGAAGGTTGTAAACCACTTGAAAGCGCGGCAGTTTTAATTAAAGACCAGATAATTCTTGATTCTGGTGTTGAAGACTCACTGAAACTTCCGAATGATAAAATCAATTATATTGATGCCCAGGGCGGGTTTATACTCCCTGGTTTCATTGACTGTCACGTGCATATGATGTGGAATGGATTCCGCTTTGAAGACCCTTTATTCACCCCATTATCACTTTATTTTTATCAAGCCACTTTAAATCTGAAAAATACCCTGAAAGCGGGGGTAACCACTGTTCGAGATGCAGGACTGGCAGATTTTGGAGTTAAACGTGCTATAGAAAGAGGGCTGATTACAGGGCCACGGCTTCAAATCAGTGTCATGCCCCTATCCACAACTGGGGGGCATTTTGACTTCCATCATAAATCCGGGCTTCAGATTAAAACAACCTATCCTGGACTTCCAGATCCCGTCTGTGACGGACCGGAAGAAGTCCGAAAAAGAGTCAGGGAAGTTTTAAGATCAGGTGCAGATGTGGTGAAAGTTATGGTGACAGGTGGAGTTATAAGTGCCAATGACAGCCCAGAACATCCACAGTTCACCTCAGAAGAGTTGAGGGTGATGGTGGAAGAAGCATCCTTCAGGGGTTTGCCAGTTATGGCCCATGCCCATGGATCAACAGGTGTGAAAAACGCCCTGCAAGCAGGTATCAGATCCATTGAACACGGAACCTACCTAAATGATGAATGCATTGCTCTTTTACTTGAAAAAGATGCCTGGCTGGTTCCCACCATGCTGGTGCACCGGATAAACATGGACAAATTAGAAGCAGGAGATCTTCCAGAATTTAGCAGGGAAGATACCCGGAATGTATTTACAAACGGACTTAAAAGTGTTCAAAAAGCTCAAAAAGCAGGGGTTAAGATTGTTATGGGTACTGACAGCGGTATTGGTCCCCATGGGCAGAACCTTAGAGAACTAGGGCTCCTATGTCAAGTGGGCATGGAACCTTCAGAAGCAATACAGGCCGGTACCAAGCACGCCTCGGAACTTCTTGGAATTCAGGATAAAATAGGTACTATAAAAAAGGGTAAACTGGCTGACGTGGTCATCAGTGCCATTAACCCCCTGGAGGACATGGAATCCATGGGAAATTCGGACAATATACTGGTGGTTATGAAGGAAGGGAAAATAGTTAAAGACATTAGAACATTTTAAACCTTGAAAGGCAGTGTTAATAATGGCAGATACTAAGAAAAAAGCTGAAATAAAGATTTCAGGTATGCACTGTGCTTCCTGTGCCCTTAACGTGGAAAAATCCCTGCAGGGGTTGGAGGGTGTTGAAGATGCTCAGGTTAACTTTGGAACAGAAAAAGCCACTGTGGAATACCATCCCGATAAGGTAGAACTCCGTGATCTGGAGAAATCTGTGGAAGACGTTGGTTTTGCTGTGGTGAATGAAAAGGTCATTATCAAAGTGGGAGGAATGACATGTGCCATGTGTGTCCAGGCCATTGAAGGGGTTTTAAAAAAGATCGATGGAGTTAGTGAAGTTAACGTGAACCTGGCGGCTGAAAAGGCCTATGTAACCTACAACCCCCAGATGACCAGTGTGGCCGAAATGCGGAAAGCCATTGAAGATCTGGGATATGAATATTTGGGAGTAGAAGGAGAGTTCCAGATAGATCAAGAGGAAGAACTGCGAAAAGCGGATCTTAATGGTAAAAGGAACCGATTTATTGTGGCCTTTGCAGTTTCCATTCCCCTGATGGTGTTGATGTACTCCGGTGTGATGTTACCGTTTAAAATGGCCTATTTCATGCTGGCTGTTACCATTTTACCATTTATTTATGTGAGTTACCCTATTTTTTCTGCTGCTTATCGTTCTCTGCAGAATCATGGGCTGAATATGGATGTAATGTATTCTATGGGTATTGGTGTGGCTTTTATATCCAGTGTGCTGGGAACATTCAACATCATTCTTACCCCTGAATTCATGTTCTATGAAACTGCCCTGATGCTTGCCGGTTTTCTCATGTTCGGCCGGTGGCTCGAAGCACGTGCTAAAGGGCGTACTGGTACTGCAATCAAGAAATTAGTTGGTCTTCAGGCTAAAACAGCCACTGTTCTTCGTGATGAAGGGGATGAAAATGGTGTTGAAATCCAGGTCCCGGTGGAAGATGTGCTAGTTGGTGATATTGTACTGGTAAAACCGGGTGAACGGATCCCGGTGGATGGTAAGGTAGTTTCGGGTGACAGTTACGTTGATGAATCCATGATCACTGGTGAACCAATACCTTCCCTGAAAAATGCTGGTTCGAAGGTGGTTGGTGGAACTATAAATCAGAATGGGGTTTTAAAATTCCGTGCAGAAAAAATTGGAAAGGAAATGGTTCTGTCACAGATAATTAAACTGGTGGAATCTGCTCAGGGGTCCAAGCCACCGGTTCAGAGGATAGCTGATGAGGCAGTTACCTATTTCATTCCCACTGTTCTTACCATTGCCATTGTGGCCTTCGTAGTATGGTACTTCCTACTGGGGAGCACTCTCCTATTTGGACTCACCATCCTCATATCCATCCTGGTGGTGGCCTGCCCCTGTGCCCTGGGCCTGGCCACACCCACTGCAGTGACTGTGGGGATTGGTCGTGGGGCAGAACTGGGTATACTGGTTAAAAATGGTGAAGCACTGGAAATATCAGAAAAATTAACCACTATTCTCTTTGATAAAACCGGAACCCTGACCAGGGGTAAACCAGAGGTTACCAACATCGTAGGAACCAGTACAGATGATAAAACTTTATTGGAGATTGCTGCCAGTGCGGAAAAAAATTCACAGCACCCCCTGGCCAATGCAATAGTCACTAAAGCCAAAGATAATGACCTTAAATTATATGATAGTGATGAATTCAACACATTCGGAGGAAAAGGAATATCAGCAACGGTTAATATGAGATCGGTGATCATAGGAAACCGGAAACTTCTCAGGGAAAATGATGTTGAAATATCCGATACAAACGAAGAAATGATTTCAAAACTGGAATCAGAGGGTAAAACAGCGATTCTGGTTGCATTGAATAATGTTTTTTCTGGTATTATAGGGGTGGCAGATACATTGAAGGAAAACACCCCCCAGGCAATAAGTGAACTTAAGAGAATGGGTCTGGATGTGGCCATGATCACCGGTGATAATCAAAAAACTGCAGATGCCATTGCCACGAGCATTGGCATAGAACACGTCACAGCAGGAGTGCTGCCCGAGGATAAATCCAAGGAAGTTAAAAGACTTCAGGATCAGGGAGAAGTGGTGGCGTTTGTAGGTGATGGGATAAACGATGCTCCGGCACTGGCTCAGGCCGACGTAGGGATAGCCATTGGTAGCGGTACTGATGTGGCTATTGAAAGTGGAGAGATAGTGCTTATCAAGGACAATTTAATGGATGCTGTGGCTGGAGTGCAGTTATCTGAGAAGGTAATGGGACGTATCAAGCTCAACCTTTTCTGGGCATTCGCCTACAACGTGATCCTAATACCGGTGGCTGCAGGACTACTCTACCCCACTTTCGGGATTACTTTCCAACCCGAATACGCTGGACTGGCCATGGCACTGAGCTCTGTGACTGTTGTGACTCTTTCACTGCTATTAAAAGGATATATGCCCCCATCCAAGAAGTTAGAGGTGGCTCAGGAAAACTTAAACTGAAAACTAATAATAAATTGATGGAAAAAAGAAATGAGAGTAAGAAGCATGCCGGGGATAATGAAACATGAAATTCTGGAATCTTAAAAAAAATAATAATTAAAAAAAATAAGAATAATGAACTGCTAAAAGAACAGTATAAAAAAGGGGAAGGTGATAAATATGGCTGTAGATCCAATCTGTAAAATGGATGTTGATGAGAAAAGCGCCAAATGGGTTAGCGAATACAAAGGTAAAAAATACTACTTCTGCGCTCCAGGATGCAAAAAAGAGTTCGATGAAAATCCTGAAAAATATGCAGAAAAATAACATTCAATGAGAAACATCTCATAAGACATAAGAACAATCAGAGAAAACGGAGGGATTGCATGGGATTACTAGATTCAGTCACTAAAAAAGCCACTAAAGAACTGCAAAAACAGGCTAAAGGAAAAGGTGGCAAAGAAATAGAGAAAATGGCTAAAAAAGAACTTAAAAAACACTTCAAAATTTAATATTAACCCTTTAATTTTTTTATTCTTGAAGTTTTTATTTTATAATTAATTTACTATTCTCATTTTTAACTATTTTCATGAAATATTTAAGTAAATGACCCAATCAAGAAGAGATTTGACTTAAAATGGATATCTTAAGATGGATATCTTAGTTTTTATGATTCAAGATTAAACTGAGGGGGCACCCCTCTTATTATGAGGGGCAATCTAACCTATGTCCTGATATCTGATGTGGGTTTGGTAAGAGCATGAGACAAGTAATAAATTATGGAAAAATATTTAAAATGAATTATAAATGAATTTAAAAAGAATATTTAAATCCTTTAATTCTGTGCTTGCACTTAACCAATTAAGGTGCTTGATTTGAAACACTTATATTACATTTTAACAGATAATTCTATCCTTTTTTCTGATTAAATTTGTTATAAATAATTAAAAGCACCATTGCGGCTATAATTCCTAAAAAAGCTCCTATTACTGCGTTTACCAGATTCAAATTCTCACCTCATATACAAACTACCATCATATCACTACAACATCCATCAACCAATTAAAACTCATATCAACTAGTTACTGTCCATTAACCATACCACTCTATATCAGCTGACATTCACAGCCAAAATCCCCATCAGATGAATCATTTTTAATAAACATCCACCTTCATAACTTCCCTTAAAACTGCAGTGGCGTAACATCCCTTGGGAATGGAAAAACTAACCATAACCCCCTCATCAGTTGCTTCTGCATTAACATCCCATATTTTAAACCGCATTGCACGACGTATCCCATGACTGCCCAGTTTGGGCATCTGGGGCACTGTGAAATCTTCCAGTTTAAGGTTTTCCTCATCCAGGATCTTCTGTTCCATTTCCCCCAGTTTACCACCGGCCAGTGGCACCTTGCTCCCGTAAAGAGGTGCAGATGGGTGGGCCTGGAAATTTCTTATCTCTTCATCTATTTCATCTTCTTTAAATTCATGGATAAGGTGTTCTTCATTATCAATTAAAATATCTCCCTTCACGTACTGGTCAATACCCAGCTTGGTGCGTTCACTAACCACCTTGTTGAAAAGATAAGACTGGTATGCGTGGACAAACATCCTGCTTAAGGGTTTAGGGATACTCCGGAGTGCCAGGATGTAAGATTTTTCATTCAATTCTCCCCTCTTTTTTTCCTCCTTAATGAGAGTGTGTAACATCATCTTTTCGTACCGCATCCCACTGGGCATGGAGGCCAGGGATTCTCCCAGTTCCCCTTCGTCATAGAACCTGCGTGCTTCCTGGATGTGCTTTGGCTCGGTGTCATAAGGATGACCAATGTAACGATCCACTGCCTCTTTAACACCGCCTTTGATCAGTGCTTTGCCAACCAGATGCGTGTTGGGTCTGTCCTTACCAAAACGCTGATATCCATAATAGTTAGGCACCCCTCTTTCCTTTAGCTCGCTGAGTATTTCTTCTGCTTCCTGAGCTGCGGATTCTGGATCTTCCAAATTTCTTACCATCAGCCGGAATTTGTTTCCCACCAGTTGCCCCATGCGCAGCTTCTTCTGATTGGGGGTGATTTTAAGTATTTTAACATGATGAAGCTTATCTTCAATTCCCTGAAGTTCTTCAGGTGTTTTGTTACTGATACATATCCACTGCCGGGTTACCGCTTTTTTGTCTTTCATTCCGGCAAATCCCATCTGCTTACGGTTAATTTTAAGCTCCCGGGCAATGTCTAAAACCACTTCCAGGGTGGTTCTACTATTTTTCTCAATCCAAAGCCAGGTATTTGGTCCTTCACCACTGGGAACAGTTTCAGGAATTTCTTCAACATAAAAATCTTCATTTTTTGTTCTAATCTGTCCTTTTATTCCTTTCTGGCTGGTGAGATATGTTTCTGCGTTTAACATGATGATTTACCACATTGATATTGTAAATGTAAGTAATGTAATCTAAATTAGTGTAATAGCAATTGATATTGTAATGTAATTATTTAGTTGTATGTACTTATTGTAACTCCCTGATGAACTAATCATGGCTCTGCATTATCCCATCTGTTATTTCATTTTTTGGATATACATTGTAAATAATCCAAATATAGAGTTCGTATCTGTTTTCATATCAATATCATTGACCGTAACTAATTTTAAGGCTTTTTTCATAGAAACAAGCGAATATTTGGTCTGAATAAATAAAAATTAATTACCCCATTAGACCCTCCGGTATTCAAGTATGCATAATTTATATATGGTCAGGGTTAAACATCCTCCACCGGGGGCTATCCAGTGAAGGCTAAATTGAAGGTTTTAAAAAAGAAGATAGACAATTTAATTAACAAAATACGAGAACACCCTCATCATCAACTAATTTTAGGGATTTCCACAATTATCTGCCTTTTTCTGATCATGATCCCCATTTACAATGTTTATTCTGCAGAAGAATCTGTAACAACTATCCCCATAACCCAGGTGTCCCTGGGAAATGAATCCTATGGGAATGTGATAAAAGAAGGCCCCTACGGTAACACCAGTTCACCAGTGAAGGTAGCATACATCCTGGGAGAACACCCCCGCGAATATCCAGCACATAGAGCAGTATCTGAAATCATTAAAGAAGATTCCAATCCCTTCAAATACTGTTACTATCTTTACTACATTAATGTTACCCATTACGCCTCTGATTTTTCAAAAGGGAGAATGAACGGACAATTACTCGCCAAGAAATATGTAGTTCCTGATATTGCCCAGGAAAAGTTCTGCCTGGCCATCGATGTTCATGGAACTGATGGAGCTTACCCCAAAAAAGTTTTCATATTCACCCCTACCCATAATGGTGCTTCTCTGGATATTGCCTATAACATTACCCAGAATGTTGAAGGTGTTCCATATTATACTGCCCCTAACCCCAGCAGCACTACTTATACCACCATACCTTTGATTAAGAGCGGAGTCCCAGCTATTGTTTATGAATCATTCACTGACCAGCCATATAACATGGTTAAAGAACAGAACAGGAAGTTTGTTTCAGGTGTGGACAATCTTAATCTAAAGACAAATTCCTGTTATTGACTTAGATCAGGAAAACACCCTATTTTGTCACTGTCGTAATCTATAAATATTAAACAATTAAAATGTGTAATCAACACACATGGTGAATTTATGCCCAAACATATTACATCCGGATTAAAGTACCTGGCAGCAGTGAAGCTCAGAGAACAGGGTTATTTCCAAAAAGATATCGCGGATAAACTTGGAATGGACCGATCAACCGTTTCACATTACTTAAATGGTAGAAATTTGTCCTGGAGTTCCATAGAAGTTGCTGAAAGCATTACCAATTGCTGTAACCGGGATTTCCTGTACATGACTTATTCTTTAACCGGAGACCTTGATAACACCCGGACCATTGTGGGTATCCTGATTGAAGAGGAATTTCAGGCCAAAGTAAAGGACACTTGTATTGGCTGCGGTGTGTGCGTAGATGCCTGTCTCCTGAAGAATATTTCAATCGTGGACTTAAAATGTAATATAAACACCGATGAATGTTGTGGCTGTCTTGAATGTCAGTTAAACTGCCCTACCAATTCTATAAAGGTTTTGGAAGTTCAAAATTTCAATAAATGATTTTAGTTCATCCTATTTAGTTCTCATACTTAATTCGTCCTACTTAGTTCGTACTACAAAGATTTTTATTCATCCCACTGATTTGATATTTGCTCTTGAGGATTTTAGTTCATCCTGCTTGCTACTGATATTTTAAATTCTTTATTTTTCTGGCAATTTTTTAAAAATATTTTTTTAAAATTTTTCCAAATTTAGCAATATTTCTTAATTTAGATCGACTCATCTTCGGAACATAACTATCAGATAAACAAGATCCGTTTCCCATCAATTTACTTTCAGCGACGATCAATTAAACGTTTAGGTCTACCCCTGATCTTATATAATTCAAGACCGCCTGGTCCAGTAAAATTAAACTGGATTTTAAAGTTACCATCCTGGTATGCTTCATGTAGGGGAGGTTTGTATTGCAGGAATGATTTTAAAAAGTTTTCCTGGACCAGCTCCGGTGCACAGTTTTTGGTATCCTGACACTCTACACTTACCCTGAGGGTAACCTCCTCTTCATCACCGTAGAGAAAGGCTTCATACTCCCCAGTTAGGTAGTCCATGTTTTCCCTCTGAAAAACACCCCTCTCAATATCTACCCGGTTAAAAGGTGCACCCATCACCCATGCAGTTTCTGCTTCCCTTTCCGGGTTCATTATTCTCATATGAGTCCTTCCACAGGGACATTTATCTCTGCTAACCACCACGGAAGTGTCTTCAGTGTCATAATTCAAAAGTAATGTGCCAGTTTTACCCCCTGGAGGTAGAAGAGTGGTTAAAACAATCCTACCACATTCTCCTTCATCTATGAAGTTTTCCATGGATGGATCGTATAGATCCAGGTGTACCATGTCTTCAGGAACATGCAGACCCACTTTTTCATGGCATTCCCCACACATGGTGCCCTCAGTACTACCATAGGTATTGTAAACTGGAACCCCCCACAATTCCTCAACATATGCCCGTGATTCGTCAGCGAAACTTTCCCCTCCCGCAATTAAATGTTTTATACTTGATTCTTGGGGATTTATACCTTCTTTTTCCATCCTTCGAGCTAATCTGATGAGTTTGAATACACTGGCCACTATCCCGGTGGGCTGGTAACTGTTGATGATACGCACTGGAAAAGAACATTTCCCCTCGGGTATGATGGCCATTCCAATTTTTTGGGCGGCCAGTGTCATGGTATTGGCCCCTACATTCATCCCGTAACTGGCACAGATCACCACCCTATCACCGGTGCCAAAATTCTGGGAAACAAAAGCACGAGCGTATTTTTCAGCATAACGATTCCAATCTTCCCAGGTTAAAAAAAGGATTTAGGTGTGCCACTGGTACCACTGGTCTCGTGGATGGTGTAAATCTGGTCCCAATCAATACATTTGAACTCAAATTCTTCAGTTTCAGGTGGCTGCTGTTTTCTCATTATCTTTCCACTGATAATGGGCAGTTCACGCAGATCCTCATGTTCCCGGATATCCCCTGGATTGATATTATTCTGCCTGAACCATTTTCGATAAAATAAGGATTTTTCCGCAGCATATTTCACAGTATAACGAATTCTCTCATCAACCAAAGCATCCAACTCATCCCGAGGCATGGTTTCAATTTCTTCCCTATAATAATCCATTTAAATCCCCCTCACTCCTATTAAACCACTACTGAGTATTCCGTGTGTCTTAATATCCCTTAATTAAATATAAACTCCCAAAGTAATAATAATTACGAATCTTCAAATCAACCACGGGAAAATTAAAAAGAACAATACTTAAAAGATCAGTCCTTAAAAATAGATTAAAAGTATTAGGAAAAATTTCGAAAGGGGATAAAACAGGTTAAATCATGAATTATTAAAAAAATGAGTTAATAACAAATTGGGGATTACTTAAAAGGGAATGGGGAGATTTATGAAACTTTATACTGTTTTAATCATATTATTAGCTGTTTTTGTGGTTATAGGGGCTTCTTTAGAGTATTACTCCAATAATTTCAATGATCAAAAGACGATTAAAGTAGCTTACTTACCCACTGATCATAGCGCCGCACTACTGGTAGCCAAATACAATAAAACCTACGAAAATAATGGTTTAAATGTTAAAACCGTTCAAATAAGCACTGGATCTAATATTGTAGATGCAGTGGCTAGTGGCGATGTTGATATTGGTTATGTGGGGATTACTCCAGCCATGCAGGGGATAAGTAAAGGAGTTCCCATTAAGGTTGTGGGATCAGTTAACATGGTTGGAAGTGGAATCGTGGTCCAACCCAACTCCACCATAACCAGTCCCGCGGATTTAAAGGATAAAAAGATAGCCACACCTGGAGTTAGCTCTATACAACAGGTATTATTAGTTTATGAACTACAAAAATATAATATCACTCAAAAAGATGTGGATCTACTCTCAATTAATGTTTTTAATATTCCATCATCACTTGCAGCCAAAAAAGTAGATGCTTATATCTCCTATGAACCATTTGTGTCAATGGCTCCCTATCGAGGTATAGGTCAGGTGTTAATCTACTCTGATGATATTCTGGAAGATCATCCCTGCTGCGTGATTATCACCAGGGAAGATTTCATTGAGCAGCATCCTCAAGAACTGAATACATTCCTCCAGATCCATAAGAACTCAACCGAATACGTCAACACACATCTTAACGACACTGCATATATCCTTACTCAGGAATTAACCACCAATGAAGAACTGGAAGATATGTCTCTTCAGCACATCAGATTCGTTTACTCTGTGGATAAAGCATATCAGGATAACGTTTTAAACTTCATGAACATTGAAATCAAAATGGGATACCTTAAATCGAACCTTACATCGGATCAAATATTTGATACTCAATTTTTAGGCGGTTAACTTTATGGGGGTATAGAAAATGCGCAAAATATGGTTTTCATTAATTTTACCGGTTTCAGTTGTTGTAATCTGGGCGTTGCTAACCACATTCACAGGGTTAATACCATCTTATTTCCTTCCCAGCCCATCTGCTGTTTTTCAATCATTCACAGCACTTTTAATGAATGGACAACTCATTGCAGATACTTCTTTAACTTTACTGCGAGTTGTACTGGGACTCATAGTCTCGGCACTGGTGGGTATTCCCCTGGGGATTTTGATGGGATGGTCAAAAACATTTAATGATTTTACCAGTCTGACCATTGGTCTTTTGAGACCAATTCCACCCATCGCCTGGATACCATTCGCGATTTTATGGTTTGGTGTGGGAATGGAATCAGCAATTTTCATTATATTCGTGGGTAGTGTTTTCCCCATACTAATCAGCACCATGGATGGAGTTAAAAGAGTGGATAAAGTCCTTTTAGAATCAGCTTACACTCTGGGAGCAAGTCATATGCAGACTCTACGGAAAGTAGTGGTTCCAGCATCTTTACCAAGCATTGTCACTGGATTGAAAGTAGGTGTGGGAGTTGCTTTAATGTGTACCGTAGCAGCAGAGATGATAGGATCAAACAACGGCCTCGGATACCTCATATTCACCTCAACCAGTATGTTAGATACTGGTAGTGCTATTGTAGGAATGCTGACCATTGGAGTGATTGGATTAGGTGCGGATTATCTCTTTAATAGGATTGAGAAGGAGGTGAGCTGGTGATAACCCTTGAAAACATTACAAAAAGTTTCAACCATGAAGGGCAGGACCAGGTAGTTCTCCAGGATATTAATCTTGATGTTAATAAAGGAGAATTCCTGTGCATAGTAGGACCATCGGGTTGTGGGAAAACCACACTGCTCAGGATGATAGCTGGACTGGACTTCCCTACCAGTGGCCGTATACTGGAAGAAGACGTTGAAATATCCCACCCAAGTATAGAAAGGGGTTACGTGTTCCAGCAGTACTCCCTATTCCCCTGGCTAAATGTACTGGAAAATGTGACCTTTGGACTGGAATTAAAAGAGATGAAAGAAGATGAAAGGCTACAAAAAGCCAGAGAATACCTGAAAATGGTTGGTTTATCCCAGGCAGAGACCAGTTATCCCCGGGAACTATCCGGAGGAATGAAACAGAGGGTGGCCATTGCCCGTTCACTGGTTAACGATCCCCATGTTCTTTTAATGGATGAACCATTCTCTGCACTGGATGTGCAGACCCGACACAAACTCCAGGAGGAACTGGTCCGCATCTGGAAAGAAGAACAAAAAACAATCATTTTTGTAACCCATAATGTGGATGAAGCAATTTTCCTGGCTGATCGGGTGGTGGTATTAAGTCGAAACCCGGGCAAAGTCATTAAGAGTTTCCAAGTTAAACTTGAGCGGCTTCGAGACAGGTCATCCTCCCAGTTTTTGGAACTTAAAAAAGAAATTACCAGTTTCCTGGATTATGAATGGTAAACACATGAGACCAAGAATTACCTGGGCCAGGAGGTAGTTTTTTATTAGGTCTTTTTTATTGGTTCCAAAAATTCCAAGTTTAAATTCCAGTTTAAATTATTTTTTTAAAAATTCCATTTTTTAAAATTCCCTTAAATGGTTTATCACATCCTTTTAAAATTCCCTTAATTGATTATCACACCCCCAATTATATCACTAAATAGGAATTTTAAAACCTAAATAGCAATATTTAAATATGGTTTCAACCCATCTTCAAGTGAGAGAGAAACACAAAAAACCAGAACAAAAGGTGCACCCCACGGTTTTCTCCCTTAAAAAATTAGTTAAAATTAAGAATTAGTTAGAGGGATCATATGGAGAGATTAAACCTCATTGAACTTTCCGAAATGCAGCAGTATAAGAAAGAAAATGAAAACTATCAAAAAGAGAATGAGAGACTAAGAGAATTCTCTTTAGAACTCTTTAAAGAAGGTTTTAAGTTGGGATTTGAAAAAGGGTGCATTGCAGCCCGGGAAAAAAGAGAAAAAATTGAATCTGAAATAATTTATGAAGATTAACTTTTTGAAGATTAATCCGATTAAATTGGATTAAATTGGATTCCTGATTTAACCCAATCCTATAATTTCCCTGATCTTATCAACGTTCTCCAAACTTTCCAGGACAAAATCGGCGCCAGTTTCCCCCAGATCATGAGTAGAATACCTTCCAGTAGCCACAGCTATGGTGTGAAGGTTAAATGGTCTGGCTGCTTCCACATCACGAGGAGTATCCCCAATAACGAACACCTGATCCCCCTGGTACCCATATAAATCCCGGGCGCGTTCCAGGGCTTTTTTAACCAGACATGGCCTTTTTGGACTGTCGCTGCCAAATCCACCAAATGAAAAATAGTTGTCAATACCAGCACGGCCTAACTTTGCATGGGCAATGCGTTCCAGGTTTCCAGTGGTAAGTCCTATAAGCACTTTATCTGTTTGAAGTTCGTCTAAAAGCTCTTTAACACCACCCAAAGCCATGACATTTTCCTGGTGTACATTGGCCAGGTAATAATCAACCATGTAATCCAAACAGGCCTGGAAATTTCGTTCAATGGTTTCCTCTGGTATTTCCCCCATCTCCAGAACTTCCCGGAGTATTTGAGGGTCTGTCTTTCCAGCGTAGTTTATGCCACTTATATCCTCTTCCATTCCATAGAACTTGCTGACTGAGTGCACAAATGCCATGTAGTGGCAGCGAGCGCCCCTAACCAGTGTGCCGTCAATATCAAATAGTGTTAAAATTTCATTATCCATGAATATCGCCTTATTTTTAGAAATATCCTCTTATTTTAGAATTAATTCATTGAGTGCCCATTAGTAAATTTTAGGCATTAAACAGTATAAATGGAAAAAAAATAATTGATTAAAGCCCTCAAATTCGTGATAAAAGGTCTTCTGCAGCGTTTTCAGCCAGTTCCATAACTTCAACCTCATCCATGACCAGGACTTCCCTTTCGCGCATTAAAATCTGCCCGTTACATATAACTGTATTCACATCTGCACCTTCTGCCGAGTAAACCAGATGTGAAACAGGGTTCCTGTAAGGAGTCAGGTGAGGTGCTTTCATGTCCACCAGGACCATATCCGCTTTCTTTCCAACTTCAATAGTTCCTATCTCCTTCTCCATACCCAGGGCAGTTGCACCATTTATGGTGGCCATTTCAAGAACTTTACCAGCAGGCAGAACCGTAGGATCAAGTTTACGTACCTTTTGAAGGAGGCTGGATGTTTTCATCTCCTGGAATAGATCAAGGTTGTTATTAGACGCAGCTCCGTCAGTTCCCAGAGATACACATACATCATTGGCCAGTAAATCCGAAACTGGAGATATTCCTGAAGCTAGTTTCATGTTGCTCAGAGGATTGTGAGACAATTTAACATTATTATCCTTGATTAAAGATATTTCCGCCCCTGAAAGCCATACCGAGTGAGCTGCAGTTACATCAGGTCCTAAAAATTTAATATCCTCCAGGTACTCAAAGGGCCTCTTTAACCGATCATTTAAACTGTCTTCAACTTCCTTTTCAGTTTCTGAAACGTGAATGTGAATTCTAAGTCCCTTTTCATCTGCCTTCTTACGAACCCAGTTTAAAAGTTCAGTTGAACATGTGTAAGGAGTATGGGGCCCCAGTGCCACCTGAATTCTACCATCTGCAGTGTTATGGCATTTTTCTATGATACGCAGGGTTTCTTTATATTCTGCTTTCCGTTTTTCCCCATCAAAAAGATCGATCATTCCATGGCATAGTAATCCCCTCATACCCGCTTTATCAATGGCACGGGCCACATCATCCATGAAAAAGTACATGTCATTACAGGTGGTGGTTCCGGATTTAATCATCTCCAGTGCCGATAAAAGGGCCCCAGCATAGCAATGCTCACCTTCCAGGTGTGCTTCCACTGGCCAGATATGGTCATTTAACCACACATCCAGAGGCAAATCATCTGCTAACCCCCTCATTAAACTCATTGAAAGGTGAGTGTGGGTGTTCACCAGTCCGGGAATGAGAAATTTTCCTTCCCCATTAATGATTTCATCCGCACCATTACTGGAGTTACTGCGAGTTATATCAACGATTTTGTCGTCTTCTATGAGTACGGATCCTTTCTTGACTTCATCTGCAAGGATAGTTGTGTTTTTTATTTGAATAGTCTGGGTTTCCATGGGACCACCTATCTATATAAGATTGGGGAAAATAACATAAATATCTACAGTTTAGTACTGTGCAAATCTACGGACCCGGTAGGTTATTACCAGGTTGAATCATTTTTACTAAATAATGTTTAGATGCACCTATTAAAGTTTTTAACTAAAGTTCATATAGGAGGATTTTTTAGATGGAGATAAGAATAGCCCTTCCATCCAAAGGAAGGATAAGCGACCCTGCAGTGAAGCTCTTATCCAAGGCAGGTATTGGATTGAAGGATGCAGTTAATCGTCGACTGTTTTCCGATACCTATGATGACCAGATCAGTGTTATGTTCACCCGGGCAGCAGATATCCCTGAGTTTGTAGCAGATGGTGCCGCAGACCTGGGAATGACTGGACTGGATTTAATAGAAGAGAAAGAGGCCCATGTGAAGATCTTAGAAGATCTCAAATTTGGAAGATCCAAACTGGTGCTGGCAGCCCCTGAAGACTCTGAAGTGAAGAAACTTTCAGATGTTAAGGATGGATCCATTGTAGCCACTGAATTCCCCCATCTCACCGAAAAATACTTTAAAACACAGAACATCCCCGTAAAAATTGTTGAACTCAGCGGATCAACTGAAATAGCCCCTTTTATTGGCGTTTCAGACCTTATCACCGATCTGACCAGTACCGGCACCACCCTCAAGATGAACCATCTCCAGATGGTGGAAACCATCCTGGAAAGTTCAGTACACCTCATAGCCAATCCAGACAGTTACCAGGAGAAGAGGGAGAAAATTGAAGAAATCCGAACCGGAGTGAAGGGTGTTCTGGATGCAGAAGGTAAGAAGCTGGTGATGATGAACGTGGATGAGGAAGTTCTGGATGAGGTTAAAAGTGCCATGCCAGGTATGACTGGCCCTACTGTCTCCCAGGTTCTCTCCAACAGCGGCGTAGTAGCGGTACACGCCGTGGTAAATGAACATGAAGTATTCCAGGTAGTTAACCGCCTGAAAAAGATTGGTGCTCGGGATATTCTGGTGGTTCCAATTGAGAGGATTATCTGATAAGAGAGGATTACCTGATAAATATTGATAGATAAATGTATGATAAAATTTGAGATTTAACACCGGAATCATGTATTCATTCTAAAAAAAACCAAATTTAGTGGATTTTATGAAAATTCTAAGATTCAAAAAGGATGGTAAGGAAAAAACAGGGGTTATGATAAATGGGGGGATGGTAGAAATACATCTTCCCCTGATTGAAGCATCCTGCTCCCCCTTTGATGATCTGGAAAGGAAGGAATTTTACTCATTGGATGAGGTTAAAATCCTCCCACCGGTTCAACCCAGTAAGGTGGTCTGTGTGGGCCTTAATTACCGGGACCATGCTGAAGAGTTGAACATGAACCTTCCTGAAGAGCCCATACTATTTTTAAAACCCCCAAGCACTGTAATAGGCCACGAGGATAAGATCATTTACCCCCATCAATCACACCAGGTAGACTATGAAGCTGAACTGGCAGTAGTAATTGGCCGAGAAGCCCGTTTTGTTAGTCAAGAGGATGCATTTGATTACATAGCAGGTTATACTATCCTAAATGATATTACTGCCCGTGATTTACAGCAAAAAGATGGTCAGTGGACCCGTGCCAAGAGTTTCGACACATTCTGTCCCTTGGGGCCCTGGGTGGAAACTGAACTGGACCCCTCTAATCAGAACATCTCCTTGAAACTAAACAATGAAGTTAAACAGAAATCCAACACTAAAAATATGATATTCCCTGTAGATGAACTGGTGGAATACATATCCAATATAATGACCCTTAATCCAGGGGATGTTATTGCCACTGGAACTCCACCTGGTGTGGGACCCATGAAGGTAGGGGATGTGGTTGAAGTGACAGTAGATGGAATTGGAACTTTAAAAAATGAAGTTACAGTTATTTAAAGAATTAAAATCATTTTAAGAGTTTATGAATTTTTATAACCTTTTAATCCTTTTTTTATATATTTTAAAATTTTCTTTTATTCCAGATTTTCCATAATAATATAAAAATAAAACAAAACGAAGAATACTACCTGAAAAATAAAAAAAACATTAAAATAATAAGCCTGAAAATAAAAGACCTGAGAATTAAAGACCTCGAAAATAAAAAGACCTGAAAATAAAAGCCTCTTAAAATAAAAAGGAGAATAAACCCAAAAAATATTATTAATTTCAATCTTAGTAAAGGATTTGGTAGGGTTTATTCAATGAATAAAAGGGGTTTATTCAATGAATAAAGCGGGTTTATATGGCAGAGCATTCCTGGCCTTATTCTGAGGATCGTAGTCTGGTTCGGGGTGGAGTATGATTTCAGCACCGGTTTCCCTGACCAGATAATCCTGTGCATCGTTTAAGAGCTGTTTTTCGTCCATCCACCCTACATAGTTTATTCGGGTCATTTCCCTGGCTATTTTCTGGGCGAATCCTGCCAGTTCCTTTTTATTATCATGGATATTGGCTTTAATGGCTTGCCCCATTATACGTCCAATATCCGGCTTTCCAACCTCACGGGCAATGTCGAAAACCTTCCATTTCCATTCTGGGGCCAGGTAAATGTGAACCTTCTCGGCCTGAGTCTGGGTTATCTTCTGAATCTCCTTAATATCCTCCACCAATCCCTGGATGATCTCTTCACCCTTGTGCACTTTCTCATTAATTAGATCTGGATCTGCTTCGGGCCATGGTGCTTCTGATACGAATCCCTGTCCTCCATGGCGGTTCCACAGCTCTTCACAGGCATGGGGTGTGAACGGGGCCATTAACCGTATCCATATTCCCAGGACGTAGGCTAGGACATTGGTTATTTCATCACGATCATCTTCTTTCTTCAGTGCAAGGTCTACCCGGTGCAGGTAATGGTCAATATCCTTCTTAAACAGGAACAAGGCTTCTTGGAGTGCTTTACGTGTCTGGAATCCTTCCAGTGCCTGGGTGGCATCACGGATGCGCTGGTTCACCTGGCTGATCATCCAGGCGTTTATGGCTTTATCAACTGGTGGAGCTTGGGTGTAGTTACTCAGCTGGATCTGTGAGCCGTGCAGTTCATCCACCATGGTTGCGAATCCTGAAAACCATTCTAAACGTTTTTTAGTTCCAATAACCTCTTTTTCTCTCCAGTCAAAGTCCTGCCATGGCTCTGCAGATGACATGAGGAATAATCTTACCACGTCTGCTCCGTGGATTTTGATGGCATCTTCCAGGAGGATGATGTTTCCCTTGGATGATGACATTTTATTTCCCTCCAGTAATCCCATTCCGAAGACCACCACTCCACGTGGTCTTTTTTCCTCAGGGTATATGGCTGTGTGGTGGAATATGTGGAATGAAAGGTGGTTTCCCACCAGGTCCTTGGCGGATAATCTCCAGTCAAGAGGATACCAGTAGTTGAATTCTTCCCTCATACCCGCTGGAATGTTGGTTTTAGTGGTTGGTTTGTCCAAGAATATGTGGTCGAAGAACTCTTCATCCAGTTCCTCTGGATCAATATCCTTCAGGTAGGGTGCTATGGCATAATAACTCATATAGATGGTGGAATCACTGAGTGGCTCGATTAACCACTGAGGGTCCCAGGGTAGGGGTGTTCCGAGACCTATTCTACGGGCGCAGGCCCAGTCATGGAGCCAGTTGAGGTAGTATTCGAAGTTGGGCCTTATCTCTGCAGGCACGGTTTTCATCTTCGAGAGAGTGTTCTGGGTGGCTTCGGTCCATTCTTCATCAGAGTACTTGAGGAACCACTGGTTGTCCAGGATTTTAACCACACACTCGGTACCGCAGCGGCAGATCACCGGTTTTTCAGAAAATTCGTACATTAATTCCCCTTTATCTGCTTCTAAGAGGGTTTCTTTAATTGCATCTCTGGCCTCCGGGACCCGTAAACCGGAATATCCAGTTACGTGTTCATCCATAACTCCCTTGGCGTGTTCCAGTTTGTACATTTCATTGGTGGCTTCCTTGAGTTTAGGGTCTTCCTGGCTTTTAACACCCATCTTCTCAATCATCTCCACTGCAGGGTGTTCTCCAAACTCTTTAAGGCGTATGAGTCCTATTGGCTGGATTTTCTCCACTTCACGAGCTATACCATATTTTTCCAGGGTCTCAGTATCCTTTTTAAGGTCAGCCAGGGCTATGTAATCTGCTGGTGCGTGTGCTGGTACGGAGTAAACCACCCCAGTAGCATAACCAGGATCTACGAATGAAGCAGGTAAAATTATGTGTTTTTCACCGGTTAACGGGTTTTCCACGTACTGTCCTATTAATCCTGGTGCATCGACTTGATCCACCAGTTCCAGGTCTGTTTTCTGGTTTAAAAGGTTTGTGTAAGCTTTTTTACTTACGATCCATTCTTCTCCAGCACTTTTGATCTTAACGTATTCTTCATCTGGATTTAACCATAGATTGGTGGCTCCGAAGAGGGTTTCTGGTCGGAAAGTAGCGGCGACCAGATAGGTTTCCCCCATTTTAAACTTGATGAGGGTCAATTCGTTGATGGTCACACCTTCTCCTTCAAGGAGGTCATGGTCTCCCACTGGATTCTCATCATCAGGACAGTACTTAACGGGATGTTCTCCTCTTCGCACCAGTTCTTTGTCTTTGAGTTTTTTAAACTGCCAGGTGATGAATTTCTGGTAGTGGGGATCGATGGTGGTGAATTCACGTCTCCAGTCTATGGAAAAACCCAGTTGACTCATCACCTGATGGTATTCCCCACTGAAGTATTTAACAATGTAATGAGGGTCTGTGAATTTATTAAGCTCTTCTTCAGGTACTTTGTGGATGTTTTTATATATATCGAGAGTCCAGGGGTCTCTTCTACTGATACGTTTGGCTATTCCGATAACTGGAGCCCCGGTTACGTGCCAACCCATGGGGAATAGCACGTTGTATCCCTGCATCCTTTTAAAACGAGCATAGACATCAGGTACAGTGTAGGTACGGCCGTGTCCCACGTGCATTGCTCCACTGGGGTATGGATAGGCCACGGTCAAGAAAAGTTTTTCACGATTATCAGGGTTTGATTGGAATAATTTTGATTTCTGCCATTTTTTCTGCCATTTCTCCTCAATTTTAATATCTGTCACTACATCACCGCCATGATCTGAGTTTAATTTGGTAAAAACTAATTTAATAATTTAATTAACACTAATTTCATCAATATTTAAGTTATATCTACAGATTGTATCGAATTAATTAATCAAATTAATATTAAATCTGTATTTGATTAAATCTAACAATTATTATATTAAATCTATAATTGAATTAAATCTGACAATTAAAGTTTTAATGCTTTTTTAGTGATTTATCCAGCCAATCCAGGTATTCACTGGATCCACTTTTGATCTGAATTTCCAGTGCACATGGTGTCTGGTAGCTGTGGATTTCTTTAACCCTATCTATAACTTTATCCACTGATTCTGAATGAGTCTTTAAAAGTAGGATTGATTCAACATCTTCCTCCAAATTTCCTTCCCACCAGTAAATAGATTCCATTTTAGGGATTATATTAGCACAGGCTACTAATTTATCTTCTAATAAGTTTCGTGCTATTTTTTTGGCTTCTTCTACTCCAGAAGCTGTGACATAAACCATAGAATACATTCAAAAACATCTCTTGTTTAACTTTCTCCCTCAACTGAATATGTTTCCTTTGAATATCTAATTTTAAAACTATTTAATGAAGTTCAATCATTATTACCTAACTGAACAACATTTAGCTCATTAATAAGTGTTTAAATAAATTTTATCTGATTATTGATGGCATGAGTGGCATTCTGGTTTTGTGTTCAGCTCTTCGCATCATTGCCTTGACCCTTATCACTTCATCCAGTTTTATATTAAGTTTTAAGGCCAGTTCATCCTCTTCCATTTCTTTTTCCGTCGTCAAGTATAGAATTTCATCTAAAAGTTCGTATTTAATTCCCAGATCATCCTCATCGGTCTGACCCTGCCATAAACCAGCAGTAGGGGCTTTATACAGAATACTGTCACTAACACCAAGATATTTAGCCACCCGGCGAACATCTGTTTTGTACAGTTCCCCTATAGGGAGTATATCCACTCCACCATCACCGTATTTGGTGAAATAGCCAATTAAAAGTTCAGTTCGGTTACCAGTACCAACCACCAAACGATTAAGGGCGTTAGCATGATAATAAAGAATTATCATCCTCATACGTGCCTTAAGATTTGCTCCGGCAAGTTTATAGTTTTCATTAGTCTCTGAACGGCTGCAAATATCTTGAACTGGTTCAATAAGTGGGTCGATTGGTATGATTTTATATTTTATCCCTATTTCCTCAGCCAAACTTACTGCATCATCGACATCTTCCTGATTGGTACTCTGACTGGGCAAAATCAATCCCAAAATTTTATCAGTATTCACAACCTGGGCACATAGTTTGGCAGTTGTAGCAGAATCCAAACCACCACTAAGACCTATAACCAGGCCCTGGGCATTTGATTCTATTAATGAACTTTCAATAAAATTTGATATGTCCCTTGAAACACGTTCTACATCTAAAACTGGTAAAATTCCATTATTGTCCACCATATCATACACCATGATTATTATTTAATCCAGATTGATCCATAACAAATTAATATCAAATTTAAATCCTGAATATGGCCTTTTCTAACCCCTTTCAAGGTACTTTATCCTTCTATCCCTCGAAGCCCATGGATTTTAAAAAACTCTACATTTTTAAAATATTCTCACTATTTTTATATTGGGGTCTTTATTAAATATGGATTTTTTGCATAATTTTTATATGCTCACAGAATTTAATAACATAATCTAATAAAAACTATTTAACTTGGAAAGATTGAGGTTTAGTATTGAAATTTATTTTAGGATTATAGCGATCTAGAATAAATAATGGAGGCACACAATAATGGCAATTAGAGACCTTTTCCATTTTAAAAAAGGAAAAACAACATTCGTGTTTATTGGAGGGAAAGGAGGAGTAGGTAAAACTACCATATCCGCAGCAACTGCACTATGGTTAGCTGATGAGGGTAAAAAAACCCTGGTAATCTCAACAGATCCAGCTCACTCACTTTCTGACTCCTTAGAAAGGAACCTGGGACATGACCCCACACCTATCGGTGAAAACCTGTGGGCTGCTGAAATCGACCCCGAAGTGGCAATGCAGGACTATCAGGTTAAGATGAAGGAACAGCAGGCCCTGAACCCTGGCATGGACATGGGTATGATGGAGGATCAGATGGAAATGGCTTCCATGGCCCCTGGAATCGACGAAGCAGCTGCTTTTGATAAATTTCTCCAGTACATGACCACTGATGAGTACGATATTGTGGTGTTCGACACTGCACCTACCGGTCACACCCTGAGACTGTTATCCTTCCCTGAAATGATGGATAGCTGGGTGGGAAAAATGATCAAAATCCGAAGACAGGTAGGTAGCATGGCCAAGGCCTTCAAGAACATCATGCCCTTCATGGGAGATGAAGAAGAAGAGGACCGTGCCATGGAAGACATGGAAGCCACTAAAAAACAGATCAAAGTGGCTAGGGAAGTTATGGCTGACCCGGAAAGAACATCCTTTAAGATGGTGGTCATCCCTGAGGAGATGTCTATCTACGAATCTGAAAGAGCAATGGAAGCCCTGCATAAGAATAACATGAACACAGATGCAGTTATAGTGAATCAGATCCAGCCTGAAGAGGCAGACTGTGAATTCTGCCGTGCTCGACGTAACATTCAACAAAAAAGAATGGAAAGTATCCGTCAAAAATTCGGTGGACAGGTAGTTGCCGAGATACCATTATTCCGTGAGGAAGTTAAGGGTACTGAAAAACTGCGAGAAGTTGGTAAGATTTTATACGGGGAGCCTGAAGTAGCTTCCTAAAATTTTACTTTATTATTTAAACTACAATTCTCTTTTTATTAATATCCCGTTGATTAATATCCCTAATTACCCTATTTCCCTTATTTTACATTTCACCTGATTATTCTTTAAGTTCACTTAATTACTCTTTTTTCCATTGATATTTCAATATTTAGGTGAAAAATTCAAAACTAGCTGAAAAGCTTCAACGCGTTCTTAACGAATCCTTCAAGCGCTTCATCATAGTTAAAAAAGCCCTGCTCATAATGTTTGGTTCTGCTGATCATGAATGTGTAAGAATATATGGAAAGCGCGAATGCCTTGTAATCTATTTCCCGACCAGGAAGGTTCTCTTCTAGATGTTTACCCACATATTTAACGAATTCTGCCCGCATAGGATCAATATTGTCAGTTTTTTGAGTGTTGGACAGGAAAATAAATTCGTAATTATCATCAGCAATTCTGGCCATATCAGTTATTAAGGTTCTTAAAAAAAACATTAGGAGAGTCAGAAACATTATCAGCAAGTGATTTAGCTAAATCTTCCTTAACTTTTGCTACATTCTGAGTTAAAACCTTGTTAAAAAGATTTTCTTTTGTTTTGAATTTTCTAAACAAAGTTAATTCACTGAAACCCGCTTTTTGTGCTATAAGTCTAGTTGTAGCACCCTTATATCCTTTTTCAGCAAATATTTCTAAAGCCACGTCTAAAAATTTCTGTTCTGTTTTACTGACCATGTTCACATGCAACCATTAAATCAACTTAAATCTAGTGAAATATTTCATTTGGAATTCATTGAGATCTTTTGAAAATTCAAGCTATATTGAAAATTCAAGTTATCTTACGTAATTTTCTATAGATATAATTCCAAAAAGGAGTTACAATAGAAATTTCAATTAGTACGTACTAAGCATATTTGGTTATACTCTGTTAAAAATTATACTCTTTCAAAATATATAGAGTTTCTGAACTTATGCACCAGCATTATCCAGTTATCTTTGTTTTTTAAGTAATTATTAAAGTTTAGTGTTAATATTCTCAATTCACTTTGTATCATCATTGCCTAGTGAATTTAAACCCCGGAAAATATGAAAAGATTAGTTTAGATTAATTTTAAAATCTAATTAAGAAACAGCACTGTTTACAGCTTGATAAGACAGATCAGCGGCTTTATTAAGGCATTCCTGAATATATTCATCATCATCTGTTTTTAACCACTGCTCCCATGCATTAGCACTCATCTGGTTATCTGCAGTTAATTCATTATCCCAGTTTCCTGTTTTATCAGTGATGTGTGGTTCTAGGAGCATGGCCTGTAACTCGCATTTGGTGTGTTCATAACCGGAATGACCACTCCCTGAATGGGGAGGGCATACACTATCTGAAATGTAATGGGTTGCCACCCCAAAACAGTAACTGGCCTGTTTATAATCTCCCTCCTGATAATATTCTCTGCCTTCCAGGAGCCAGTAATTGATTTTTTCCTCACTGGCAGGGTACCTGTGATATTCGTAGTCAAAAAACTTATAATCTGGATCATCGGCACCGTCAAGCATTTTTGAAAGGTCCAGGTTATTCTGTGCATCAGCAGGAAGAGAATAATATACTTCCTCGGCAATTTCATAATGATTGGGAGCTGCCCATGCAGATACTGGTTGAACTAACGCCAAAAATGCTGTTAAAGTGATAAAAATCATTACAAAGGGTTTTTTCATGGTTCCTCGAACATGGTTTTTTTAAAGTGAACATGGGAAATTTAAGATAAAATTGAGCCTTGAAAAACTGAGTTTAAAAATGTGTAGTGAGTACTCATATTTAAACGTATGTGATGAGTTGGATGGATGAGTTTATAAAAATCCATAAATCTACTTCATTCCTATTTCTTTAATATGTAAGACTAAAACTAAATTAAATTATATTAAATGAAATAAAATGATATTAAATTGAATATAATGTTCCATATGACTTATTCCAGGTGATATTAAAATGTATAAAAAATCATGCCCCATCCATTTCAGTAAAGTACCATCCTGGAAGAGATATTTGAGATTATTTTTAAGGTTAATAATTCTGATTAATGCACTTTACCAGATCATTCTGGGAGAAGTTTTTTTCGGTTTTTTAGCAATTTTAGCACTGGTAATACTGTTAACACCATGGTTTTTTACCAAAAACAGAATATGTGTGGTTCCCATCGATATTGAGATACTTTTTTTAATTGTAGTCTTCTTTGAGTTGATTATGGCCGATGCTTATAGTTTATACAGCCGGGTTCATTATTATGATAAATTCATGCATTTACTAGTATCCTTCATCATTGGACTGGTAGGAATGGTAATTATTTACACATTCTACGCCTTGGGAAAGCTTCAGGCCAGTACAGGAGTGATGTTTGCACTTATCGTTTTGATTACCATGGGCTTGGGAGCCGGTCTTGAAATGGCCGAATATTTCTATGATCAGGCCCTGTACCCTTTAATTGGACATTATTTGCCCACAGGACTCACCCAAGGGTCTATGGTAGCATCCCCCCTGGCCGACACCATAGAAGATTTGTTTGTGGACACCTTGGGAGGTATACTGGGGGCTGCTATAGGAATAATTCTGATCAAAAAAGAAGAAAAGGAAGGAAGAGAACTGGAAATGCTGGATGATTTGGAGACTCTGGCTTCAGGAAACGGAGAAAGAGAAGGAAAAGGAGAAAAAGAAGAATAAGCAACCAATATCCTTAAAGAATAACTAGGGGTCGTGGTAAAATAGATAATAAAAGAATCCTCAGTATTTTAGTGGCTTTTCTGGTGTTCGTAGCAATAGTATTAATTTTCAGACTTTTGGCTGATTTTACAGGAGAAAAATCTCCCACCGGACCTATTAAAATCTTTTCCTGGATCTGCGGTTCTGTAATTGCCTTTAAGATCTTTGAAATAATGTCGGATTAAAAATAGATTTAACTAAAAGTAGGCATGATTAAAAATAGATTTGATAATTTGATTAATAAAACAGGTTCAATTAAAATAAAAAAAGTTTTCCAAGCCATTGGAAACTGTTGGTGATTTAATGTTGATAAAATCCATTAAAAATTGTGAATATTTCCAGGTAGCCGATGAAACTGTTCTCTGTGAACTCCTGCATCCTAAAAATGAAAACATTGAAATGGGTTGCAGTGTGGCCCATGCCCTCCTTGAGAAGGGTAAGGCCTCCCTGCCTCATAAGCTGAACAGTTCTGTGGAGATTTATTACATCACTAAGGGTAGTGGGAAAATTCACATCAATGATGAATCTTCCAATGTGGAACCCGGTGAGATAATTTACATCCCGCCTGGATCTGTGCAATTCATTGAAAACATTGGTAAATCCAACTTAGAGTTTCTATGTGTTGTAACACCCCCATGGCAGGGAAAAGATGAAGAGTTGTGTGTAGATTGAGATTTTATTAGATAAAACTAAGTTTATTAGAATAAAATTAAGATTAATGGGTAAAACTAAGTTTAACTTGATGAAACTAAGTTTACTAGATGAAACTTAGATTTACTTTTAGATTAAGAGTTTATAATTAATTTAAGAGTATATTTAATTTACATATCTTATCTGTAAAATTACTAATCCTGCAAATTAAAAAGTTTCATAGATGATTACCACACAGAGATAAGTGAAATCCATAGCTGCTATTTCTTTTAAAGTTCCATTAACTATTCTCTCATCTGGGTAGCTGAGTCTTTCGCACACTGCAACTTTTCTATCCTGGTCAACACCATTTTCCAGGAGGAATTGCGCCAGTTTTTCCACCTTAAAGTCGGGTAAAACAATGGTTGGTTTTCCATTATCCATGAAATCCAGTATTATCTTGGAATTTCCTTTCCCATGAAGAGTGAGCAGGTTAACCTGATCCCAGGGTATTTGTAGTCTGGCAGCTGCAAGTTGCAGGGAACTAATTCCAGGAATTACCTCCAAGTCCAAGTCATCACGCAGTTTTAATATTGGATTGAGTACTCCTGAAAATCCCGGATCGCCTGTGGAGAGAATGGCCACGTTTTTACCTTCATCAACCAGATAAATTGATTTTTTCATCATTTCATCCATGTTCCGTGCCCTGAGAATAAGAGTTTGCCCCTCAAATCCTGGGAACAGATCCAGAGCCCTCTGACTCCCCACAAGCACATCAACCGATCCTGCCGTGTTTATGGCTGCTGCAGTTAAATAATCACTAGACCCCGGTCCGATCCCCACCAGATAAAGTTTTGACATGTTAATTACTCCTGTTTCTTTATTTAAAGTGCATGCTTTTGATAATGATTAATTTAAATCTTGAATTATGATTAATTAATGATTTGATTAAGGATGGTTAATTATTGGATTAATTAATTGATTAAATTTCCATTATCTAAATATTTTCCATTATCTAGAATAAATTGATATTGTTCATTATTGGATATTTCCCTAAAATCTTTAATAACCTGGGAGGTAAAAAGACTAGTAGTGATTTATTATGCTCCAGATTGCAGTTACCGGAAAGCCCAACGTGGGCAAATCATCTTTTTTCAACGCAGCAACCTTATCAGAAGTTGAAGTGGCAGGTTATCCATTCACCACCATCGATGTTAACAAGGCAGTGGCCCATGTGGTTAAACCATGCCCCTGCCGTGAATTAGAAGTTGAATGTAACCCTCGAAACTCACAGTGCAGGGATGGTCAGAGGCTGATCCCAGTGGAGTTACTGGATGTTGCTGGACTTGTTCCAGGAGCCCATGAAGGTCGCGGATTGGGTAACAAGTTCCTGGATGATCTACGCCAGGCCAGGGCATTCATCCACGTCATTGATGCCTCAGGATCCACTGATGAGGAAGGTAGACCCTGTGAGGCAGGATCACATGACCCTATGGAGGATGTTGATTTCCTGCAGCACGAAATAACCATGTGGCTCTTCGGAATCCTCAACAAGAACTGGAACAGGCTGGTTCGTAAGGCACTTTCTGAGAAACTGGATATTGCCAAGGTAATAGCAGAGCAGCTCAGTGGAGCCGGGATTCTGGTAGAAGATGTGCTGGAAGCCAAGAGAACTGTTACCAAGGAGTACAAGGACTGGGAAGACGACGATATCATAAACTTGCTCGATAATCTCCTTAAAATTGCCAAGCCAATGTTAATTGTGGCCAACAAGGCAGACCTGCCCCATGCAGAAGAGAACATAAAGAGGCTTCGGGAAAAATATGATAATGTGGTGCCTGCTTCAGCAGAGGCAGAACTGGCATTAACCAGAGCAGCAGAAGCCGGACTTATTAAATATATATCCGGAGAATCTGACTTTGAAATCCTCCAAAATGACAAACTGAGCACTCAGCAGATAAATGCCCTGGAATACATACGGGAAAATGTTCTCCAAAAGTACGGAGGTACTGGAGTGCAGGAAGCCCTGAACCAAGCCATATTCAGTCTGTTGAACATGATCGTGGTCTATCCTGTTGAAGATGAACACAAACTTTCTGATCAAAAAGGTAACGTGCTCCCCGATGCATTACTGATACCCAGTGGCTCCAAACCAAAGGATATGGCATTCCTCATCCATACTGATATTGGAGAAGGTTTCATGCATGCTATTGATGCCAGGAGTTGCCGTAGGGTGGCCAGTGACCATGAACTGGAAGATGGAGACATAATTAGCATAGTTACACGTTAAAAAGAAGTTTAACGGAAATTATGTTATCCCCCCCTTGTTTACAGGTTTTGAAATAGGAATCTAGTTTGAAGTAGCCCCCCTATCATTATTTTTAACCAGTTTATGCTTTTACCAGTTATTAGGGAATAGAAGGTTTTTTAAAGAGTTAAAAGTAAAAAATAGACGTATCTATAATTTCAAGAAAAAAAATAACAAATAACACTTTAATCTCTAATAAAAATAATGCGACGTCCGGGATTCGAACCCGGGTTGTAGGCTTGGGAAGCCCAAGTCTTAACCAGGCTGGACTAACGTCGCTAAGCAAGATTTCACTTATGATTTTCATTTCTTATTATTTTAAAATTTTTATGGTTTGAGTAATTTAATTCACACTGTAAATTACATTTAATGATCAAATACATAAACTGTTATAATAAATCTATGAACTGTTAAAATATATCTTAAAGTGCTAAAATAGCTTTTAACTGCTAAAATACTCTTAAACTGTAAAATAAATGTGTTTAAGTTATTAATTCTCGAAAATAAAGATTTCTAAATATATTATTATATTTTTTAACGTGACCGCGAATTTTTTTGGTTATTACCAGCAATACCCGCATCCAGACTTTTGGAAAGCTCACAGTACCCACCTGAAGAATGGAACTGATAAGCCTTACCCCCTGTTACATCAGGGGGAAGTATCATTTCCATGGATTTACGGACTTTAGTGGCAATTCCCAGTGCACTGGCATATACCAGGTATTTGTCCCATATTTCAATGGATTCAGGTGGTTGGTCCTTTATGAGGCTGAAATCCTGGATATATTTTGCAAAATTATGCCATTTTGCATCATATTCCTCACCATAAGTAGTCCACTGTCCAGCTATTTTTTGAGGCATTATAAATGAAACCAGGCCTACCATTAAAAGAATAAATGATGAATATGAGACATATCTGGCAGCAGGTAATGGATCCACCACTGCAGTAAATGCACCGACAATGCCTGTGACAATTGAGATTACTGCAAAAATTTTAAGGTATTTATCTCCTCTTTTTTGAAAAACACGAGACATGGCATCTTCATCTAAAAATTTGCTTATTAAATCATTCTTCCACCCGTTATAAACTTCCCTGAATGTTATGAATTCATCATCTTTCAGGCTTCCGGTATTTCCAGATATGACAATTCCACTGTTTAAATTCTTTTTAATGTCATCCAGATAGATTAAACCATCCTCTCCTTCAAAGTAACTGAACATGTTAATGATGTCACTTTCGAAAGTTTGAAGCTCGTTTAAATCTTTATCCTCATTAATTCGGAATGTAATAGATCGCAAATTAACATCAGCATTTTCAGGGGAGATATCATCCATGACCAGGTAGCCACGATATATTAAATCCATTATTGTTGCCCTGAAACCATCCATATCTGGTTCTCCCACTTCTTTACCCCACAAATTCCCAGATATGGCATTTACAATTGCAGGAGGATCATCAGTAGGAAGGTCCATTTCGTATTCATCGTTGTAATCAATTTCAGGATCTCTACCATAGATTAGGTAAATGATTAATGGAGTAAAACAAGCCAAAAGCAATAGTATTGCTATCATGGAATAAGCATTTGTTTTATAATTCACCAGGTCCTGGTATTCCTTCTGCATTTTATCTAATTCTGGTAAAATATCCTGATTGACTTTAACCACGTTGGGAGGATCTTCTGTGAATTGAGATTTAGGGATAACCATCATTAACTCCAAGCGGCCAGGGATGACATTTTTGCCGGTAAATTCCAGCGTATTCCCATCCCAGGTGGAATTTAAACTATTATCCTGAGATTTAAACACGTATTTCACTCCCTCACTCGATGCAAGATGTATCCTGGCATTTACCTGACCTACATCATCAGCCAATCCCCCATCCACCACATCATAGTGGAGTTGGGCCAGATCATTGTAAAATTTTACCAAATCTAAAAGATCGTATTCAATGATAACATCAACATCTCTACCAGAAATAGGGATTGTTTTAGATGGATTAGAGTATAAGTCAATAGTAATATGCTTGGAACTTGCTTTATCATTGATTGTGTAATTAGAATAAGCACCTGGAGTGGAAATTTTAAGCTTTTCAAGTTTAACCGGGTCTTTTATGGGGATATTCCTGTAAATTTCATTTGAAGTTCCACTGAATGAGTAGTGTAATGTTTCGGTAACATGAACAGTTCCATCATCCATCAGGAAAAGATCTATGCCTATAGAAGGAATTGAATAAGTTCTATCAACAGCAGAAGATGTTGTTATTCCTGTGAAAAGAAATAAAGATATTATAATTGTTATAATGCCCAAACAAAGTTTATTTTCCACCGGACCACCAGAATTTTATTAACCTATCAAAACCTGTTATTTATTAAGCCCTGATATTCAGTTCATATCCCAGTTTAATGGATTTATACGATTTTTTATGCATATAAATCCTATTTATACCTTAAATCATTGTTATTTCATGAATATACACGCGTGTTTAATTTTTATGTCTGTAAATTTCTTTGAACTGTAAAAATAAAAAAAGGGAGAGGTTTTTGATTAAAAAGCACCTCCTCCACCTCCAATATCTCCTCCACCAATATCCCCCACTCCTCCAAAATCACCAGATCCTGCAGAAGCTGTGGAAATACCATTGTCCAGGGATGAAGCAAGAAGGGCGTATCCCCCGTAATAATGGAACATGTAGATATCACTGCCTTCCAGTTGCTCGTTGGGCACATAGAGCTCCATTGCCTTTCTTACTGCTTCAGCTGCCCCTAATGCTGTGGCGTACACCAGGTACTTGTTCCAGATGGTAACCGACTCAGGAGGATATTCTTTTATGAGACTGAAATCCTGGATGTACTTCTTGAAGTTATGCCATTTGGCATCGTACTCTTCACCATAGGTGGTCCACTGGCCTGCGATCTTCTGGGGGAGAATAAGGGAAATGACAGATACCACTCCCAGGGCTATTGATGCAACTAATGCGAACTTAGCAGCAGGTAAAGAGTCTGTGATGGTTACAAAGAACACAATTGCAGCCACTATGATTCCAGCCACTCCGAAAATCTTTAAGTAGGTGTCTCCCTTCTTGATGAAGATCTTATCCATCTGGTCATCACTGAGGAATCTGTCCTTTATATCATCTTTCCAGTTGTTGTAGGTGTCTCGGAAGGATTTTGCAGTTTCCCGATCCGATAAATCCGCGGAGATCTGGTCCAGAGATATTAATCCATCCTGTTCGAATTCTCCCAGGAAGTTTAATATGTCCAGTTCAAATTCTTTGAGGGCTGATTTATCCTTTTCAGGGTTTATTTTAAGGAACATTGAATCATCTATCCCATAGCCCTGTTTTTCTGATGGTTCTTTTTCCATTAAAAGATATTTTCTGTCGATTAAGTCCATTATGGTGGCTTTAAATCCATCCATATCTGGTTCTCCTATTTTTTTGGAGAATCCTGGACCACAGATGGCATTTACCAGGGCCGGTGGATCATCGGTAGGAATATCCCGTTCGTATTCTGCCCGGTAATCTATTTTTGGCTCCCTTCCGTACCTGTAATAAATAATTAAAGGCACAAAGAGAGATAGGATCATTAATACTGCCAAAATTGAATATAACATGCTGTTAAAGTTCAGTTGATTTTGGTAAGCAGTTTGAATCTGTTCTATCTGATTTAAGGCGTCTTGATTTATGATTGTCCCGTTGGTGGGATTGGATGAGAATTGACTTTTAGGTAGAACCATCCTGATTTCGAAGTAATCACCTGAAGGAATACTTTCGCTGTTTACCTCCAGGGTGTTACCCTGCCAGCTGGAATTTTTAGCGTAGTATGGTGGATTCAACCAGTACTTCACACCATCACTGGAGGGGACATGGATTTTGGCATTAAGCTGTTCAATGGGCACATCCCATCCTTCACCCACCAGTTTATACTGTAATTGAACTATATCATTGTAAAACCGCAGCACATGAACTAAGTCATATTCAATGGTCACAGCCACATCTTTATTGGATATGGGATTGGTTTTTGCTGCATCGGAGTATAAATATATTTTAACCCGCTGGTTGGTACCTTGATCAATCACTTCCTGACTGGAATAAGCCCCCTGAGTTGAAACCTTCACATTTTCCAGAATTTGACCATTTTTTAATGGTATATCCCGGTATACTCCATTGTAGGTTCCTGAAAAGGAGTAATGAATGGTTTCTGTAACATGGATTGAACCATCATTTTGAAGGAACATATCCATATTGATGGAGGGTATTGAATAGCTCCTATCTTCTTCAGCACAAGCTGATCCCATAAATGAAAGTAGGAAAATGGATAGTGTAACTATTAAAAGAATAGAACGCTTTTTGTCCATTGTTAGTCCCCTATCCAAATATTAAAACTCAACTTTAGGGACTTCCCTTTTGGTTTCTTCTATTTCAAAGAACTCTGCTTCCTTGAAGTTAAAGGAGTTTGCTAAGAGATTGCTGGGAAACATCTGGCATTTGTTGTTGTACATCAACACTGTGTCATTGTAAAACTGTCTGGAGTATGCTATTTTATTTTCAGTTTCCTCTAACTGGCTTTGTAACTTTAAAAAGTTTTCATTGGCCTTCAGCTCGGGGTAATTCTCCGCCACTGCAAATAGACTTTTTAAGGTATCAGTTAACATGTTATTTGCTTCTGCAGTTTCTTGAACTGTTTTAGCATTCATTAACCCCGATCTTGCTTCAGTTACCTTTTCAAAGACGGTTTTTTCGTGTTTAGCATATCCCTTCACAGTTTCCACCAAGTTAGGTATGAGGTCAGCACGACGGTTCAGCTGAACATCAATCTGAGACCATGCATTTTTAACCCTGTTCCTAAGCTGAATCAGACTGTTATAAAGGTATACAAATACTATTACTACCAGAATTATGATAATTAATATTATTAGTTCGATTAGCATTCCATTCACCTGTTTAAATTCAAATATTCTCTATTCAAATTAATCCTATTTCAGATTATTCCTATTAATTCCTGTACAATTATCATTAATATAATTAGCTAAATCATAGTTTCAAAATATGCGTGGACCAATCCAAACCATGTAAAATCTAAAAAAAACATAGGAATAATCGTTATTTATAAAAATACCATAATAACAAATTAAACACTTTGAAAAGCCCATAAATGACCATTAATCCCTTGAAATTGTATGAAAATAATAGAATCACATTTATGCCACTTACATTAAATATTAATATGAACTTCAAGAAAAAAATTATGGATTAAATGTAAATTGAGAATTTTATCTGGTTTAAAATTAATGAAAATTCTATATGATTAAATTAATTGGTAATTGATGTTTATCTACTCAAACTTTCTGATCTTAAGATCATTGGAAAACACCCCACAGACAGAGGTAAGTTTCAAGTGTAAAAATGAAGATCAATGAACTCCCTCCTGAAGAAGTTTATGATGAATTAAAAACTTCTGAAACGGGATTAACCAATGTAAAGGCCAAAAAGAGGCTTGAAAAATATGGGCCCAATCAGATTGAGGAAGTTAAGAAAAAACCGGTTATTTTTAAGTTTTTAGCAAATCTTTACCAGCTTCTGGCATTATTACTCTGGGCAGCCAGTGGACTTGCTTTTTTAAGTGGTACACCCCAGTTAGGGTTTGCCATTATTGCAGTTATAATTATAAATGCAATTTTCAGTTTCTGGCAGGAGTACAAGGCAGAACAGGCCCTGGAAGCTTTAAAGAAGATACTTCCTTCCAGGGCCAAAGTAATCCGCGATAATGAGAAGAAAGAGGTATTATCCTCCCAGTTAGTTCCAGGGGATTTTTTAGTGCTGGACGAGGGGGACAACATCTCTGCCGATGCTCGGCTGGTGGAAACCAGTCAGATGAAAGTGGACAGTTCAACCCTTACTGGTGAGTCTAAACCGGTCCGTAAATTTGCCCATGAGGTTCCAGAAGCAGAACATGCCTTTGTAGAGATGGGTAACCTGGTATTTGCAGGGACCAGTGTGGCTTCTGGGTCTGGAAAGGCTGTGGTATTTGCCACTGGCCGAGAAACTGAGTTCAACCAGATAGCCAGTTTAACCCAGGAAGTGAGTCAGGAGCCCAGTCCCCTACAAAAGGAGCTGGCAAGGGTAACCCGTATCATAGCACTTATCGCCATACTACTGGGAGTAACCCTTTTTGCAGTGAACCTGTGGGTGGTTAAACTTCCATTACAAGTTGCTTTCATTTTTGCTATTGGACTTACAGTTGCCAATGTCCCTGAAGGACTGCTACCAACAGTTACACTGGCACTGGCTGCCTCGGTGCAGAAGATGGTCCGGAAGAATGCCCTTATAAAACGTTTGTCCAGTGTGGAAACCCTGGGATCAACCAATATCATCTGCACCGACAAGACAGGAACCATAACCCAAAATGAGATGACTGTACGTAAAGTCTGGCTTCCCTGTGAGATCATTGAGGTTACAGGTGCAGGTTACTCTCCAGAGGGAGAATTTCTACATAAAGGATCACCAATTGATCATCGAGAAATCCGGGAACTCAAGTTACTCTTAAGATCAGCAACCTTCTGTAATGATTCCAAACTTATTGAAGCTGAAACCCCGCAAGATAAATGGAAAATAATTGGCGACCCCACTGAAGCTTCCCTCCTGGTAGCTGCCCGGAAAAATGGTTTCAACTGGGAAGAAGAGATAGAAAAGAATCCACGAATATTAGAACTTCCCTTTGATTCCCAGCGGAAATCCATGACCAGCATCCACCAGGAAAACCATGGACAGGTGGCCTATGTTAAAGGTGCTCCTAAAAAAATCATCAGCCTTTCCCCCATGATCTCTGATGATGGTGTTGTAAGACCCTTCACTGATGAGGAAAAGGTGAAAGTGATTAAGATCCATGATAAACTGGCGGCTTCTGGGTTGCGTATACTGGCCATGGCATATCGTGACTTACCCCCTGATTTTGATGATTACCAGACCGAGAATGTTGAACGAGATCTGGTATTTCTGGGTATGATGGCCATGCAGGATCCTCCACGTCCAGAAGTGAAACCTGCTGTTGGTGACTGCCATAAAGCTGGTATACGTATTATTATGATTACCGGTGACTATGGTTTGACAGCTCAGGCCATAGCCAAGGAAGTAGGAATAGTGAGTGAGGATTGTCGCATTGTTAAGGGTAATGAACTTGACCAGATGAGTGATGAAGAAGTGAAGGAAGTTCTGAAGGGAGAATGCAACGTTATTTTTGCAAGGGCCGTGCCCGAGCACAAGATGCGTATTGCCAGCATCCTGGAGAGTATGGATGAAATTGTGGCCATGACTGGTGATGGGGTTAACGATGCCCCTGCCCTCCGTAAAGCAGACATAGGTGTGGCTATGGGCATTACTGGCACTGATGTTGCTAAAGAAGCCGCAGATATGATTTTAACCGATGATAACTTCGCTACCATTGTGGAAGCCATTAAAGAAGGTCGTACCATCTACGAAAACATTCGTAAATTCATCACCTACATTTTCTCCCACGAAACCGCCGAAATCGTCCCTTTTGTTATGATGGTTCTTTTCAGGATCCCTCTACCAATTACAGTTATGCAGATCCTGGCCATTGATCTGGGAACAGATACTGTGCCTGCCCTGGCCCTGGGGGTCGGCCCTTCTGAGTCAGATGTGATGAACAGACCCCCACGTCCACGTAAAGAACGCCTCCTGAACTTTGGAGTTATATTCAGAGGTTATATTTTTTTAGGGATAATTGAAGCTGCCTTGGTGATGTCTGGCTTTTTCTGGGTCTTACTAAGCAGCGGATGGACCTGGGGCCAGCAGCTTTCATTCACTGATCCGGTTTACTTGAAGGCAACCAGTATGGTTTTTGCAGGAATTGTTCTGGCCCAGATGGGCAACCTCCTGGGCTGTCAGACCAACAGAACCTCGGTACTGGAAGTGGGAATCTTTAAAAACAGGTGGATTATAAGGGGGATTGCATTCTCAGTGGCAGTGCTCCTGGCCATTATTTACATTCCACCATTGCAGGGAATATTCGGCACCATCGCCCTTGGACTTTATGAATGGCTATATTTACTCACATTTGTGCCCATAATGTTCCTGGCAGATGAACTTCGCAAGTACATGGTTCGAAAAAACAGGACCATCCCATAAAAAGCCTTTAAGCCCAGAATATACTCAATCAATCATCAAACAGCTCATTTGTAAGAGTGATTATCACGTTAGTAATATGAGAATACCCCATGATGAGAATACCCCATGATGAGAATACTTCATGATAAATCATATTAAATAGAAATAAAAAAACGAATTACAACAACATAATATTTTCAAATTTGAAATGCTAAAAGGAGGAATAAAAGTGAAATGGCAAATTATAATGTTTTCATTAATAGTTTTTATTTCTATGTCATTTTCGGCGGTTTGGGCAAATGAAAATCCTGCAGGAGAATCTAATTCTCAGATAAGCACATCAAGTGCCGCCAGTATCACCCCATTAATGAAAAGTAGCAGTAGTAAAAGTAGCAGTTCCAGCTCTTCCAGTAAAACTAAAGTAAAAGATGGAGATGATGATGAGGATAACACTACTGATGATTCCAGTGGGGGGTTCCCATGGTGGCTGATCATTATTATAGTAGTAATCATTCTGGGAGTAATAGGATTGATAATCTGGTATCTTTTCCTTCGATAGGAACCATTTCCTCGCTTACTGAGGAAAGCATGATATTAAAGTAAGAATTGGAGGCCCAAATGTTTGTAATTTTAAGGGTACTCAGGAAAAGCTTACCTATGGTTGCTAAACAGAGATTGACCTGGATTTTAATCCTGGTTCTCTGTATAATTGCCTATGGAACTATTGGGTTTCACTTCATTGAAGGACAATCATGGATCGTGTCTTTTTACTGGACCTTCGTAACCATAGGAACAGTCGGATATGGAGATTACAGTCCTAAAAGCCCTTTAGGAATGTTTTTCACCATCAGCCTAATTATTTTAGGTATTGGAACCTTTGCCCTGGCAGTAGAGTCCCTGGTAAACCTAATCTTCAAAAGACAACAAATGAAACTTATGGGGCTGATAAACGTGGAAAGATCAAAACACGTGGTTATATGTGGATGGACCGAAAGTACAGTGGAATGCATTAAGGAAATTGGGAAAACAGCAGAAATTTTCGTTCTTGATGAAAATGAACAGGTGCAGAAAAATGCCCTAAAAAATGGTGCTAACTTCGTTCATGGGGATCCCACTCGCATCAAAGACCTGGAGAAGGCTAATGTTAAAGGAGCTCAGGCAGTTATTGTAGATATGGAATCTGATTCTAGAACCATCCATGCCATCCTGAGCATACGTAAAGTAGACAAGAAGGTTAGAGTGGTAGCTGAAGTCCAGCGTTATGAAAATATTGAACAGATTAAGCTGGCTGGTGCCAACCAGGTAGTCTCACCCTTCGTAATATCCGGACGTCTCATGCATAAAAGTATCGACGATGGATACGAGGCCATGTTCGTTCAGGATGTTCTGGCAGAACACACCAGCAGAGAAATGAGGGAAGTTAAAATCAACCCTGAAAGCCAATTCAACGGTTTAAGTCTTTTAGAGGCTGATATTCACGAAAGAACTGGAGTAGTGGTTGTTGGAGTGGGCCGTGACGGAGACCTTATCATTGATCCACCACGTGATTACATCCTAAAAACTGGAGATGTAATTCTGGGCATTGGAAAAGTGGAAGAGTTCGAAAAACTGGAAAACATTAAGTTAACCTGATACATGAATCCAATTTAAAATAAAGAATCAAAATTAAATTAGAGTGAATTCAAGTTAAAGAATGAATAAGTTAAAAAGGGATTCAAGCTAAAGAAATGATTAAAGTTAAAAAGTGAATTCAAGCTAAATTAAGGTTTAACTTTTACTTTTATCTTTTTTAATGGTTTTAATTCCAATTCTTTTTTATGGTAGTCGAGTGTGAAAGAATAGGCAATTATCTTGACATTTTCGTGTTCTGCCTGTTTTAGTGTCTTGGAAAAATCAGGATCCATCTCCCAGTTGGGTGAAAATACTTTAGCATCCTCTCTTGGAATCAAAAAAAGCACTGCAGATTCCATTCCCTCTTTTTTAGCTTTTATAAGTTCTTCCAGGTGTCTTTTTCCCCGGATGGTAGGCGCATCAGGAAACCTGGCATGACCCTCTTCAACCAGGGTGCATCCTTTTACTTCCATTAGCAGGTCATGATCCACTTCCAGTGAATTTTTTTTACTGACCCTTTTAGACTCTTTTTTTCCTCTTTTATCCATTTTAATTAATTTATCCATTTTAGTTAAAAGAAAATCAAGCCTACTCTTCCCAAAGGTGTATTCTCTTTTTTTTACAGTGTAATCTGATAATTCAAGTACAATTTTAGATTTAATCATTTCAGCTGCAAGATCACTGTGAAAACCAGAATTGATGAGCACCCAGATTCCTTCACTCCAAACTGCGATTACATCATATTTGGTTTTACGTGATTCCGGGTTAAGGGCCGGGCGCAAAAGTAGTTCCACCCCGGGGATTAAGAGTTCCTTTAATCTACCCGGGTCTCTTAAATGTGCTTTTTCGATCCCGGAAGATGTTTCAAACTCTACTGTGAAACGATTGGGCCTATCTCGGAATATTCCTTCCATTAAATTTAATATTTTCATTTTAGTTCCACTAACAGATAATAAAGTTTAAAATATCTAAATCAAATAAATCAAAGCCAGCTTAGATAATTTGATTTAAATTCTAATTCAATATCCATTATCATCCTTAAATTCATCATCGTTCTTTTAATAACCTACTTCCAGAAACTTAAATCGTTATAAAGATAGTCCATCAACCACTCGGGCAAATTCCATTGCATGTTCCAGTGTTTCGTTAAACGGAGCATAAGTGTAGGTTTCGTAGACCATTGCAGGTGTTCCAGACTGTATAATTGGTATAGTCACATAGGGGCCACTGGTAGGACCACCATCAAATGGAGGAACATAGAAAACAAGCCATGGGATCTTTTGGACAATTAAATGGGCCAGAAGTAGAGAGCGAGCATCATCTGAGGGTACCGATATGAAACGTGTTTCAGGGTAGTCTCCTTTGGTGGAGTGCACATCAACCACCATATTATATTTTCCCTTTTTAATATCCGGTACTGCATAATCACGAGCTAATTCTTGACCATTGATCCTTCCCTGAGTATAATCATCTCTATTTTTGGTTACAGTGATTTGATAAATATAATAACAGTGCTTTAAAGATTGATCACTTGTTATTTCAGTCATCATTGCCTGATGTGCCTGAATTTCCATGGGATGAACCCCCACCACGTAGGCCACCTTAACTGGAGAGTTAATATTACCATAAGGCCCGTAACGAACCACAAACCCATGATCACATTCACCCAGAAATTTAACTGTGGGTATAGTATTATTAGCCACAACCGGAGTAGAATTATCAGTACTGTTAAAATTATAATTGAAAGCGTTGAAACTGGTAACTATTCCCAAAACTATCACAATTAATATTAAAACCATTAAAAACCATTGTTCTCTACTCATACTGCCCATATCCTGTCTCCGCAATACATAATTGTTTATCTTATAAATTAACAAATTTATAGAAATCAACACATCTATAGAAAAACTATAGAAAAAGATCATACCCAGATTTAAGTTTATTATAGTGACATTAGTTATAATGGTTAATGTTAATGAAAAGTCGATAATGATTTAATGAAACCCCAATAATGATCTTATACTAAATAATAATATCTATACCAAATAATCATCTGAAAAAAATAGAGGTGAAATATCTTGCATCCCAGACCCAGTCCCATTGCCGCATCCCTTTACACTCTCCGAGATTTAAACGCCGATGTTATTATCCTCCACGGACCCCACGGTTGTTGTTTCCGTACTGGTCGTCTTCTTGAAAATGATGGAGTGAGGGTGGTAACCACTGCCATGTCTGAAAATGACTTCATATTTGGTGCATCAGCCAAACTGGAGGAAACACTGCGTGAAGCAGATGAACTGTTCCATCCCCAACTGGTAGGTGTGGTGGGAACCTGTGCCAGCATGATCATCGGTGAAGACATGAGGGAAGCAGTTAACAACGCAGGAATCCCTGCCAAGGTTCTGACTGTGGAGTCCCATGGTGGTTTGAGTGAAGGTGATAACACTGAAGGAGCCATTGCTGTCTTAGAAGCTGCCCAGCTTGAAGGAGTAATCCCACCTGAAGAAACTGAAAGACAGAGTAGAATGCTTAAAAAAGCTACAGAGATTGAAAAAACCAGGGGTATGGCTCAGGGAAAATATATAGCTCCATCCTACGGGGATGATAAAGAAAAAGTAGCCAGCTTACTCCTTGAAGCCTTTGAAAAGGGAGATAAAATTGCATTTGTACTCAACGCTAAGAAGGAGACATCATACCTCTTCGCTGACCTTCTAAAAATACCTTTCCAGGAGATTTACCCTGAAAATAAACCCTTAATCATTGCCAACCTTGATCTGGAAACTGGTCTTCCCCGTATCCGGCAACATGCCCAGAATATCCAGGAAGAGTTGAATGAAAACAGATTACAGATAGATTTTATAACAGGAGGACTGGATGAATATCCAATAACTGGCGATAATGCAGTTGAATATCTGGAAAAAGAAGATTACGATCTAGTAGTGGTGGCTGGAGTGCCCCATGCTCTGCCCATTGAAAAATTAAACATTCAATCTGTTGCCATTACTGATGGTCCCCGCCTGGTGGAGCCACTGAAAAAACTAGGATATAATTGGGTGGTTACCGAGCTGGATGCCCATGCGAAAACACTAGGAACTGATAAAATAGTTGAATCTGATTTTGGAACTGTTTTAAGGGTAAAAATTGATGAAAAAAGATAACAAACCAGTAGCCCATAGGTTTACTTTCATGGATCATATCCTGTTGGTGAATTTTATATATAACTGGCTTATAATATAGGCAATAAATAAACGGATTTATATTGAGATAATGATCGAGAAGTATTGTAACATTCCGATGAATTTGATTAAGATAACAGAAACTTGAGTTAAATAGATAAAAAATAGTGGTGATAACTATGACCAGTACAGTAGGTATGATACTCTGCGGAGGATTTGGAAAACGATTAAGGCCCCTCACTGAAAGAGTGCCCAAGCCCCTCATTGAAATTAAGGATGATTACACCATTCTGGATAAACAGCTCTTTGACTTTAAAAATGCAGGTATTAACCAGGTTTTCCTCTTAACCGGATTTTTAAGTGACAAGATCAGGGAAAGATTCGGCGATAATTACATGGGTGTGAAAATAGAATACGTGGAAGAAGACAAACCACTGGGGACCCTTAACGCCATAAAACTAGGAATGGAAGCTGTTGGTCCAGGCAAACAGTGCATTATACGTAACGGAGATGTTGTGGCTGATTTAAATATTAAAAAAATGGTGGAAAATGGTGAAAAATCAGACCACCCCCTATCACTCTTCATTACCAGGATGGTCTCCCCCTATGGTATAGTAGAGATCAGCGGAGATCGTCTGGTTTCATTCAAGGAAAAACCAGTCCTGGATTATTATATTAACGGAGGAGTTTACTTCTCCAAGGGAGAAATTGATTTCGGTGACTTTGATGTGGGAGATATTGAAAAAACCGTGTTCCCCATGTACGCCAAGAATAACCAGTTAGGTTACTACCAGGAAGACGGTCTGTTCTGGATGGCAATTGACACCTCCAAAGAACTGGAGGAAATCCGTAAAGAGTACCAGAACCGGGAAGATAAACCATGGGGATACGAAAAAATCCTGATAAACACTGAAAAATACTTAACCAAAGAGTTATTCATCAGGGAAGGATACCAGACCTCATATCACCACCACCCCCAAAAGGATGAAACCATGTACATCCTAAGTGGAGCCGGATACATAGAATTTGAAGACCACAAAGAGTACTTCGGGAAAAATGACACTATCCGTATTAAACCTATGGAAAACCACACTATCGTAGCCATGGAAAATACTGTTCTCCATGAAATATCAACACCACACCCTAACGATACCGTAAGAGTCAAAGACTACTACGATGTCAGGTGATTAATTTCTTTTTTATAAAAAAGGAATTATAATTTAAAAAAATACAGGTTATGAGATAAAAATTTAATTCAAGTAAATTGAATTTTAAATTTATAGCAAAACGTGTTTATTACTAACCGAAAGTGTTCATTACCTATAAGATCATGATAACCATTATTGATTACGGCAGCGGGAACCTAAAAAGCATCAGAAACGGATTCCATCATGTTGGTGCGGAAGTACTGGTAACTCGGGATAAAGAAGAGTTAAAAAAGGCAGATGTGATGATCCTCCCGGGTGTAGGTGCCTTTGGAACTGCAATGGAAAACCTCAAAAAATATGAGGATATCATCCATCAGCACATCAAAGATGATAAACCCTTTCTGGGTGTCTGTTTAGGTTTGCAAGTATTGTTCAGTGAGAGTGAAGAAAGTCCCATGATCAGGGGACTGGACGTTTTTTCAGGTAAAGTGGTTCGTTTCCCAGATACCCTGCTAAATGATGGTCTTAAAATCCCCCATATGGGATGGAACAACCTAAATATCAAGCAGAATTCTCCATTACTTGAAGGAATAGGCAGTGATTACATGTACTTTGTCCACTCTTACTACGTTCGTCCGGATAATGAGGAAGTAGTAATGGCCACTGTGGATTATGGTGTGGAAGTTCCAGCAGTGGTGGCCCAGGACAATGTATACGCCACCCAGTTTCACCCTGAAAAAAGTGGAGAAATTGGTCTGGAAATACTCAAAAACTTCCTTAGAAATGTTTTATGATTATTTTTAAATCCCACATCAATGAAGTAAGAAAAATTTAAATATTAGTAATACTATAGAAGGTGTTAGTGTGGATATAGAAGGTTTCGCCAGGCGCGCCCTGGTAGATCATGACGAAGAATCTGTACAAAAAAGTCTCCAGGAAAAGATCCTGGAATTTAAAGACATCAGCCCAGAACAGGCCAACCAGATGGCAGAAGCAGTCCTGGAAGAAGTCAAATACACCCTAAAAATCGAAGACCACCCTGATGAATCCCTTAAAAAGTTAATAGAATACCCCAAATCAGGAGTAGGAATGGGCCAGATGGGTGTAGGTTCCCGTGGTGCAGGGGACTTCTTTGTACATCGTCAAATCGCAGAAATCGTTAAAAGCAGCCACACCAACGCATTCATCAACCCCACCGCCCAGGACGACGGAGGCGTGGTAAAAGCAGCGGCCGGAGCTGATGAAGTGTACATCACCACAGCCGTGGATGGAATACACTCCCGTCTAAGTGAATACCCATTCCTGGGCGGTTTCCACGTGGCCAGGGCATCCATGCGGGACGTTTGTGTTATGGGTTCCCAGCCAGTAGCACTCTTAAGCGACCTTCACCTGGCAGACGATGGAGAAGTAGCTAAGCTCTTCGACTACACTGCAGGAGTATGCGCGGTTTCAGAACTCACTGGAGTCCCCTTAGTAGCCGGTAGTACCCTACGTGTGGGAGGAGATATGGTCTTGGGAGACCGGCTGGTCAGCGCCGTGGGTGCGGTGGGAATATCCCCCCATCCCCCCACCGCCCGTAAACGAGCCGAACCCGGAGATGTGATCCTCCTAACTGAAGGATCAGGTGGAGGGACCATAACCACCACCGCCCTCTATCACGGACTCTTCGATGTGGTGTGGGAGACCATGGACATCAGCTTCATCCAGGCATCGGAGGCCATACTAAAGGCCGGACTCCTCCCCAAAGTACACGCCATGACCGATGTGACCAACGGAGGACTCAGAGGGGATGCCCATGAGATATCACAGACCACAGGGTTGGGACTTGCATTCTGGGAAGAGGAAATCAGACAACTGGTTAACCCTAAAGTACTGAATATGCTGGAAAGCCTGGATATTGACCATCTGGGTGTTTCAGTGGATTCACTCATGATAATAGCCACTGAAGATGTGGCAAGCCAGGTGGAGAAGGCTGTTTCAGGTGCTGGAGTCAGGATTGGTAGAATAGGAGAAGTGGATGATACTGGAATTCCTCGTCTAATCACCGATCAAGGAGAAAAAGAACTTAAACCCTTATTCCGTGAGGCAGCGTATACCAAGGTCAAAAAGATGGTTGGGGATCTGCAGCCAGAAGATTTTGACGAAATGAAGCAGAAAGTGGAAAGATCAGCACTGGAAGCCATTGCCAAGAAAGACGAAGTGGTGGCCCGGATAAAGGAAAAATATGATAATTAAATAATTGAATTAAACATTTAACTAACCAAACGGGATCCAATCCATCTTAGCATTAAATAAACTTTAAGATCAAAAGTATAAGCGAGGAAAATCTTAATAAATTAAGTTTAATGGTATAAAATCAAGCCAAACGCCTAATCAATCGAATTACCATATTAGAAGATTTACCATGATTGAAGGATGGGGTTAACGAATCTATGTGAATTCATATGGATGAAAAAGGATTTGCTTACACAATGGATGCGGTGCTAGCCCTGATTCCAATTATAATCGTTCTTTTTGGAATTAGTAATTTTTCTGCATCCCCTGAATTACCCCTGGGGATCCATTCATCCCATAAAGCCCATGATACCATGGATTTAATGGTCAACTACTGTGACGGAAATGACCAGTCTGTTTTAGAGCGTGTTTCAACCATTCTTACCCAGGGTAACCATAGCCAGACCAGTATCGATAGCGCAGGAGAAATTGCCTCTAATTTTCTGGATAAAAACATGGCGGGAAGTGAATATCTCCTAATCGAAGAAAAACAGTTGGGTGGGAAGAAACTGGCCGGGAAGATGGAACTGAAAAATACAGACAATATAGCCACCGCCTCCCGCAACTGTGGTAACTACACTTTCCGTATTTACGTGAGATAAAACCATAAATTCTTACCTGACTCTTGAAATACTGATCCCAACTCATTTAAATGAAAGATTTTATTAGCTATTATTTTTAAAGAGAATATAGCCGCTAAAACTTCTCATCTTCTTATAAAAATGTGCTGGATGGACATAAATGCCCATTAATCTCCCTAATCAAAACACTTCTTCCCACGAAACACTGGCCAATTTCATATCCACGGTCAGCAATCCCCCTTTTGTTGCCATTCCAGTTTTTTTGATTATTAATTACACCTTACTTTATGGAGGGGACTGGTTATGGTTTTCAGCAATTAGCATCTTTTTTGTGAGTATTTTACCCATAATTACCAGTTCATTATGGATAAAAAAGAAAAACCTGGAAGTAGACATGCCCCGAAGGCAGGATAGGATTTATCCTCTTTTACTGGTAATTGCATCATATATTACTGGTGTTGCTGTACTCTATATTCTGGGAGCACCCCCACTCACCACGGTTTTAATGATCTGCTATCTTAACAACACCATTATCGTTCTCTTATTCAGCCTTTACTGGAAGATCAGTATACACGCCATGGGCATTGCCGGTCCAGCAACTGCGATCATCTACCTTTTCGGGTGGTATGGGGTTTTATTCAGTTTACTGGTGCCCCTGGTACTGTGGAGTAGATTGTACCTTAAAAGACACACCCCGGCACAGTTAATTGTAGGCACAGTGTTGGGTTACTTTTTAACAGCAGTACAGATTTACCTGTTAATCTAATTTTTAAGGATTAGTATATGGATGGAATTCCCATGGAATGTGAATATTTTGAAAGGTTAAAGGATCACCAGTTCGGTGAGTTGCTGGCTGAAACTGAACACTGGCTCATCATCCTGGCCCCTGATCAGAGAAACCTGGGAACCTGTGTTGTGGCCCTTAAAAGAGATGAAACAGAGCTTTCTGCTTTAAGTTGTGAAGAATGGGCCGACCTAGCACTGGTGGTTAAAAAATTAGAATCTGCAATTAGAAAGTCCTTCCATGCCACCATGTTCAACTGGGGCTGTTTGATGAACTCTTCCTACCGTGAAGTGCCTCCCTGCCCCCATCTGCACTGGCATTTCATCCCCCGTTACAGGGACTCGGTTGAATTTGAAGATAGAACATTTGATGATCCTTGTTTCGGAATGAGCACCATGCATGATCGCAGGAAATCAATTCCAATTCCAGATGAACTGAAAAAGCATATTAAAGACAAAATTCGGGAAAACCTGGAAATTTAAATCTTTCTAAAGTATAATACATCCCATCACTGGAATGGATGACCTTCACATTTACATAACATAAACTGACTTTCAAGAGTATCTTCAATGAAAATCTAAAACAAAACTTAAATAGATAAAAAATCAATTGAGTATAAGTTCCAACAAATGTGTTGGGAATAAAAACTACTGTTTTATTATTGCCCTGATAGTGTAGTGGATATCACTTAGGATTGCGGATCCTATAACCCGGGTTCAAGTCCCGGTCAGGGCATATTTTACTACTTTTTGACTTATTTACCTCTTATTAAATTGGATAGTAGTTCTAAGAAATGAATGGTATTAATTTCTGTAACTGAAATAGTATTCTCCTAAGATCGACACTTCCAGAAAAATGGAAACTCCAATTTTTATTTTAAAAATTTTTGAAAAATATTAAAAAAGTTAAAAAAAGTTAAAAAAGAGCTATTTAAATAAAGAATATGGATTTATAAAATCAGATGCACTGCTTACGATTTTATCTTTGCACATAACCCATTCTCTTATCCTTATTCAAAACAATACTCTTCTTCCATTCATCCTTTGTATCAGGATAGTCTGCACGGTAGTGAGCTCCCCTGCTTTCCTCCCGTATGAGGGCAGATTTAGTAACTAATTCTGCTATTAAAACCATGTTCTCCAGTTCCAGAGCATCCAGTAGGTGCTGATTATAACCACTACCATCAGGCACTATCATTCTTTCCATTTTATCTTTAATAGCAGCTATTTCTTTTAATGCCGATTTAAGGCGTTTTTCCCGGCGAATAATAGCCACATTATTCCACATGACTTCCTGTAACTCTTTTTTAAGTTGGAATGGAGGGTAATCCCCATCTTGGAATAGTTTTCCAATTCTTTCCTCTTCTCTATCCAAAGAGGCAGATTCCAGTTCAAAATTAGATTTAAACACGTTTTTAGCAGCTGATTCACCAGCACGCCTTCCAAAAACCTGAGTTTCAGCCAGGGCATTTCCTCCAAGACGGTTCGCCCCGTGAACTCCGCCTGCAGCTTCACCGGCCACATAGAGATTTGGGATGCTAGTTTCACACTGTGGGTTTATCCTGGCTCCTCCCATAAAGTGATGGGCAGTGGGTGCTACTTCCATTGGTTCTTTTCGGATATCCACTCCCACGTCCTGGAATTGCAGGAGCATGGTTTCCAATTTTTCCTCAATTACCTCTGGAGGAAGGTGAGTTACGTCCAGGTAAACCCCACCACTTGGAGTACCCCTTCCTTCCATGATTTCATTGTAAATGGCCCGGGCTACAACATCCCGGGTGGCTAGTTCCCCCCTGAGGTCGTAGTTAGCCATGAAACGTTCCCCCTGAGAGTTTATGAGTCTTCCTCCTTCTCCACGAACAGCCTCAGTCACCAGAACCCCCCGACGGGAGTCAGGGTACAGCATCCCAGTTGGGTGAAATTGAACCTGTTCCATGTCCAGGAGGTCTGCTCCAGCCTTCCAGGCCATTGCATAACCATCCCCTGTTTTTTGCAGGACATTGGAGGTTACCGGGTAAATCCATCCTGCCCCCCCAGTGGTTACAATGGTTGATTTAGCCAGAAAGACCATGAATTTTGTATCAGATAATGATATTCCACAGGCCCCTCCAATCCTGCCTTCAGAATCCTTTAAGAGTGTAGTGATCATGACTTCATCCACAGTCTGAATATCCTGTCGGATGATCTCCTCTTTAAGGGCAGTCATCATCTCATGACCGGTGCGGTCCCCCTGGAAACAGGTCCGACGATAGGTCTGACCCCCAAATGGCCGCTGGTTGAGTTTCCCAGATTCCTGCCTGTCAAAGAGGGCACCGTAACTTTCCAGTTCTGTGAGTCTTTCTGGTGCTTCTTCCACCAGTATACGTGCCAGTTCCGGGTCGTTGAGGTAGCCTCCTCCTTTGAGTGTGTCCTCCAGGTGCGCCTGGGTGCTGTCATCAACATCCACATAGGCAAAGGCAGCATTGTAACCTCCCTCTGCCAGGGTGGTGCACCCTGATTTGAATGATAATCCTTTGGATACTATAATTACATCTAAACCATGCTTTTTGGCCTCTATGGCTGCTCTTGATCCGGCTCCTCCGGATCCAATGACCAGTACATCAGCCTGGTAAGTCTCCCTTTCCATGGTATAAAATTGAACATGGTTTTATTTAAGTTTTTTAAGTAGGGTGGAGAGAAGTTTAAGGGTATGAACAAATATAAAAATATGGTAAAACAATTCAAGATTATCTTTAACCTATAGGAGGATGTGCAGTGAAGAAAAAGGAGATATTAAAACTGGCAAAAAGGGATTTTGAAAAGGCCTGGGTGGAAACAGGTAAAAGCTTGAAAAATCCACACCACGATGATGAGTATCCCCGCCTGCACTTCCAGCCCGGCAGGACCCATCCACTTTCAGACACAATGGCCCAGCTCAGGCAGGCCTACTTACTCCTGGGATTTGAGGAAACACTTAATCCTCTGTTTATAGAGGAAGAACATGTTTACCGCCAGTTTGGACCAGAGGCCCCTGCAGTTCTGGACCGTTGCTTCTACCTGGCAGGACTCCCCCGACCAGATATAGGAATCAGTATGGAGAAAATCGCCCAGATTGAGAGTATGGGTGTTTCACTTGACGAGGATAAAATCAGAGGCATTAAAGATGTTTTCAGAAGTTACAAAAAGGGAGATACCAGTGGAGATGACCTGGTGCACGATGTATCCAGTGCACTGGAAGTACTTGATGAAACTGGGCTGCGAGTGATGGAGAGAGTATTCCCTGAACTCAAAGAATTAACTCCCATCTCCAGTAAAACCACTTTACGTTCACATATGACCTCAGGATGGTTCATAACCCTGGAATCCCTGCACCAAAATAGCCCATTACCTGTTAAATTATTCTCCATTGATCGCTGCTTCCGTCGCGAGCAAAGGGAAGATGCAAGTCACCTTATGACTTACCATTCCGCTTCATGTGTCTGGATGGATGATGAAGTTTCCCTGGATATGGGAATGGCAGTTTCTGAGAGTTTACTGGAATATTTTGGATTTAAAAAATTCAAATTCTTGCCTGATGAGAAGAAATCCAAATATTACATCCCCGGGACCCAGACCGAGGTTTACGGATACCATCCCAAACTGAATGAATGGGTTGAAGTGGCCACTTTTGGATTGTACTCTCCCATTGCCCTTGCCAAGTACGGTATTGACCAGCAAGTGATGAATCTGGGTGTGGGTGCCGAGAGAATTGCCATGATCCTGGGTGGTCATAAAGATATCCGGGAGATGGTTTATCCCCATACTTATGGCAAATGGGGTCTCAGTGACCGGGAAATAGCATCAATGATCCATATGAACCTGTACCCGGTAACTGATGATGGGCGAAAGTTGATGGAATCCATAATCAATACTGCCATAGAACACGGCGAAACCAAATCCCCCTGTGAGTTTATCACTTTCCAAGGAGAATTTATGGGTAAGGACCTTGAAGTTAAAATTATAGAACCCGAAGCAGGAACAAAACTACTGGGACCGGCCAGCTGGAATCGTGTGCATGTTTATGATGGAAATATCGTTGGTGTGCCACAACCTGCAGAGATGGAGCGTTTCCAGTCTCCAGATGATATTGTAGAGGAGGTTCTGGGAAATTTGGGAAAAGAAGTGATGGATGAACTGGCTATTCAGGCCCTTAAAAAAGGTGTTCCAACTGGTATCAGTTATATGGCAGGTGTGGCAGCACAGGCCGCCTATCACATGGAAGAAATGGTGGTAAGTGGAGAAGAAGAGATTAAACTACGCACTACCATAGCTAAATCCCCTTCAGATATCAACCTTAAACTGGACGAACTGGCCATGCGCCATATAAACAGCAAAAACAAAGTTATAGACATTAGGGGCCCCATATTTTGTACTATAACTGGAAAAATTTAATAATAAACCTAAGAGGCACATAAGTTAATATAATACATGACATGAGGAACATTTTTCCTAGCCTGAGGAACTATTTTCCCCATACCTCTTAAGTTTTCCCTGTCATTTGTAAACACCCCAGTATTTATTATATTAAATACTTAAACCATGATTTTTCCATGTATTGAGAAAGAATGTAAGGTTTTATGATCCTCGAGATTCAGACTGACATCTTAGGTGTGCTTCAGGACTTACCATCCATAGGATAGGGCAGGTTGTTCCAACCATTTGGCAAGAAACCATTGGCAAAAAAATTATTTGGTGAAAGATATATAAACGTGGCCACCAAAAAACACCACACCAGTAATGAATTTCAACTGATTAAAGAAAACAAACACTTGGTGGAGGGGGCTTTTAAATGGAATATATGTGTTTATTGGACACAAAATATCCTTAAAGACTCCAGTAAATATTATAAAAATTACTTGTGTTTTTAAATTCGCCAATTTACTTAGACAATCCTCTATAAAGCTATAGAAACTTTTAAAAATTTATTAGCGAGGAATTAAAATTAAGGGTAATTAGGATTAGAGTGTAATTAAGATAATTGAAGGAATTAATTATGGAAATTAAAGGTAAAATTATCTCAGGAACTCATAAGGGTAGTTATTTTATGTCTTTAGAAGCCTACCAGGAGGAATTCCAGAAAAAACTTAAATTTAAACCATTTCCCGGTACCCTTAATCTGGAAATCTCCAAAGAAAATGCCGGCATCATCCATGATTTACATGATAGAATGGGAGTCATCAAGGGGACTGGTAACTATGGAGATGTTAAATTCCTCCCAGCAAAACTCAACGGAATAGTTAATGGGGCCATTTTATTCCCTATTAAGACCCAACACCCCTCAGAAATTTTGGAATTCGTTGCTGAGGAAAATCTTCGAAATAAATTTAAATTTAATGATGGAGACCAAGCTACATTAAAAATAGATTAACGATTAACCTTTTGTTTTTTAATACAATACTTAACTGAAATGATTAATTAAATGATTAATTGAAAGGATTGACTAAAAAAATACAATTACTTATATAAATTGAAAAAGTGTAACTTGCAAAAAACAATAGTTTACTAAATGCTAAAAAAAATCTTACTAAAAAAAATCTAACCAGTGATGACATGATAAAAAAAGCCATAGAATCATTTAAAAAGGGAGAAATAGTTTTAATATTTGACAGTGACAACCGGGAGAGGGAAACCGATATGATCATGGCTGCGGAGTTTATGACACCCCAGCACATGACCACCATACGAAATGATGCAGGTGGTCTTTTCTGTGTCCCAATCTCATCTGAAATCTCTGATAATCTTGGAATTCCATATATGACCGATTTAATGGATGCAGCCAGTGATGAATACCCGGTTCTGGCAGAATTAACCCCTAATGACATACCTTACGATGAAAAATCAGCCTTTTCCATAACTGTGAACCACAGGAAAACCTTCACCGGCATCACCGACAACGACCGGGCCTGCACCATCAAAGAACTGGGACTACTGTGTAAAAATGGAAATTTCCAGGATTTCGGTAAATACTTCCGTGCCCCGGGACATGTAACTCTTCTCAGAGCCACCAAAGACCATGTTTTAAAAAGAAAAGGCCACACTGAAATGAGCATTGCCCTGGCGGAAATGGCCGGAATAACCCCGGTAGCAGTCTGCTGCGAAATGATGGATGATGAAACCGGCGGTTCAATGAACACCGACAAAGTGGGCGAGTATGCCAAAAAGAATGACCTGGTGTTTTTAAGCGGAGCAGAGTTAATAGAAGCTTACCATGAGTTTAAAGGTATTTAAACTTAGAATATTAAGCTTTTAATTCTTTTTTAGACCCATTTCATTTCCCCATTTCCTTTTAATTTTCTAATTTTCCATCCTGAATACAAAACATAAATTCCAATACGACATTAAAACCATAATAAACATATTGAGAGGGATAATACTTAAAATTTTAAGATAGATAAATACCTAAAATGTCATCGTAAGAAAAATAACCAGTAAATTGTGGTTTTTGCGCCATTTTCAGGATTTTATCCACATCAAGATGTTTTTCAACAGTTTCCATGGCCTTCAAGCAAAAGTCTTCCAGTTTCAGTTCCACTTCAGGAGTTCCACCCCGTGCTGCCAGCTGGGCTTTAGGAACATTCGTTACCCAGTCTAGTCCTGTGGTTTTTTTAATGTAATTTGATGCATTTTCTGCTATTTTATCATGGTAAACCTTGTTCAGGATAGCACCGGTGGTTTTAATACCTAGTTTATGCAGCATTTGAATGTGTGAAACCAGATCAAGTGCTGCTGTTTCAATACCTCCTTTGTTACATCCTGATACCATGATGGTGGGTATTTTACCCGCTTTAGCTATTTCTGCTGCTGAGAAGGGTGTTTTTTCGTTTAACAAACCTGTGAAGACACTCATCACTCCTTCGATCAGGATCAGATCGTATGGTTGGCCTTTTAATGCGTTAATTATTTCTTCTAAGTTCTTCCAGCCAAGACCACCTATTTTGATTGATGAGAAACTCGCCATGGGTTCTTTGTTCAGGTACAAAGATGGTACCAGGTCCCTGGTATCTGGACCAACCTTTAAAACTCCTACCCGGTATCCTTTCCTCCTAAGAGCCCCTACCATACCAGTGGTGAGGAATGTTTTTCCAGAATCAGAGCCCGTGCTGGCTATCATGAGAAATGGAGGTAGTTCATCTGTTTTCTGATTATTGGGGGAGATTTTACCGTAACCACCCTCCGTATCAGAAGGTAGGCGGTAATCTGCATGAATATCATATCCAATCCCTATTTCACCCTTAATTTTCTTCAAGAGCTCCTGGTTAGCCTGATGGATCTGGTGGGCCTCATTTTCATCTACATCCATGTACTGTAGAATGTTACCGGTCAGAGAGGGATTTTCATCCAGAGAACCATGAATCATGGTTCCCACAACATTTCCCTCATCATTACGCACCCCTGCCAGTATTTTACGAGGATTATCAGTGTAATCCGTTCTTTTAACCTGTGAAAAAAGTACAGGATGTGCATCCCCCCTTATATCACCATAGGTGTGGCAGTGGAAACCGGTGATTGTTTCACCCACCATTCCCGAGGTGAGGAAAGATTCATCTGTTATTTCAGCTTGAACCCGGTCTGTTCCAATGAGGGGGTGGAAGGTGACATCCAGTATTCCCAGTCCCTCACGTTCCACTGGACAGGGTGATTTACGACCGATATCCGTTTTACGGGCCAAAACCTGGAATCCTGAGCACATTCCCAGTATGAACTTCCCCTGACTGTCCATTTTCCTAATGACACTGGCCACTTCAGGGGTGATGCTCTCTGATTCCATGATACTCCCCCCAGGAATTATGAGACCATCCAGGATATGGTGTGCTTTTTTTCCATTTATCAAGCCATTGTCCGTTAATATATGGGTAGGGAGTTTTCCAAAGTTCTCAAAATTGGGTAGTGCCCCTTTAACGTACAGGATGCCTATTTTTTTCATTGGGATCCACAACTGTTTTACTTTAAGGATTTCTAATTTCTTTAAGAATTTCTAATTACTTTAGGGATTTCTAATTACTTTAGGGATTTCTAATTACTTTAGGGATTTCTAATTACTTTAGGGATTTCTAATTACTTTAGGGATTTCTAATTTACTCCAATGATTTGTATCCACATAATTGAGTTTGAATTGATTTGGAATTAAAAAAATAATAAAAAAATAATCAGCAATAGTTAGTTCAGCCATTCCTGAGCTGCCATTAACTGTACTATTTTCTCATCATCCAGTGGTTTGGCCTGGAACTGCATTCCCACTGGTATTCCGTTCACGTCTCCTGCAGGGGTGCTAGCTGCGGGTATGCCTGCCAGGTTGGCTATAACCGTCAGAATATCATAGGCGTACATTTCCATTGGTTCCAGTGATGTGCCCAGTTTATGAGGTAGTTTAGGAACTGTTGGTCCTACCAGAACATCAACATCTTTCAGGAGTCCGGTGATTTCTTTTCTTATGAGGGAACGGGCCTGTAATGCTTTGTTGTAGTATTTACCACTGAATTCTTTCTGGCTGATGTAGGATCCCATCTGTATTCTGCGCAGTACTTCCTCTCCACACACTTCTTCAATGCGTTCACCGTACTTTCGACCATCGTACTTCCGGGTGGCTGAGAAGAACTCCACATAGTTTATGAGGTAGTAGGTAGGTAGGCATAATTTAAGATAATCAAAGCTTAATTCAACTACTTCTGCCCCTGCCTCCTGCATCTGGTTGATGCGATCTTCAATAATATTGACTATGGGTCCATCGGAGACATCAAAGAATTCCTTCACTACACCCAGCTTCATGCCTTTAAGTGCATTTTCAGGATCAGTGATGGATGAAGTGAATTCCGGTACATTCCAGTCGATGGTGGTGCACTCCCGGCGGTCTTCCCCGGCAATGACCTCTAACATCAACGCTATACCACTGGCATCCCTGGAAAATGGACCAATTTGATCGAAGCTCATGGCCAGATCCAGTAGTCCCTGCCTGCTCACTGCACCGTAGGTTGGTTTGAATCCCATCACTCCACAGTGGGAGGCAGGGTTGCGTATGGATCCCCCAGTATCTGAGCCCAAAGCCAGATCACACATTCCGGCGGCAATTGCTGCTGCACTGCCCCCACTGGATCCCCCTGGTATGCGGCCTGGAGCTGCAGGGTTGTCTGTGTGCCCGAAGAAAGATGTTTCTGTGGAACTTCCAGCAGCGAATTCATCCATGTTGGTCATTCCAATTATAATCCCATCTTCAGCTTTTATACGGCTAACAACTGTGGCGTCGTAACTTCCCTGATAGTTTTCCAGTGTCCGGGAGGCAGCAGTGATATGGAAATCCTCAACATTGATGTTACTCTTGATTCCCACCACCATACCAGCCAGTTTTCCAACTTTCTGGCCGTTTTTTATTTTATCATCAATTTCATTGGCCCTTTTCCGGGCTTCATCATAGTTAAGTTCGACAAATGCCCTTATATTAGGATTATGTTCTTCAATTTGTTTTATGAAAGTTTCCAGATTCTCTTCTGAAGTTAATTCATGATTCTTGATTGATTGTGATTTTTCCAAAATATTCATATTCCCACCTAAAGTGTGTGAGTAGCGGATCTGTACCTGTAATGTACCCATCTAGTTAATCATTACCATCATTGATTTAGAAAATTAATCTTATTATATTTACCATTACCAAGATATTTACCCTTTCTGTTGGGTTAAAAATGAAAATAATTAAGATCCACATACGGCTATGTACTGTTTTTATAAATTCATTCTGATTTTATCGAGGAAAAATCTGTCTTTTAGAGAATTTCTGTCGTCTAGGGAAACTTATCTTCCATTTAGAAACTCATCTTACACAAAAACATATCATATAGGGAATATCTCACTTAGGACCTATCATGTATGAACTAATCATCAGGAAGAAATGTTATCAGGAATCTCTATTTCCCGAAAAATCACACCCTATGTTTTTAAGAACTTTATAAAATCACTGGCAGTCATGTAACCCACGTTTCTACGTATTTCTTTACCATCAGCATCAAGGAGTACCAAGGTGGGAATAACATTGGAATTAAAACGACTGGCCTGTTCTGGACTGCTGTCGACGTTTATTTTCATAACTGAATATGCAGATAACTTTTGCTGAACATCCGGGTTGCTGAGAGTTTCTGACTCAAATTGCCTGCAGGCCGAACATCTTGGAGCATACAATACCACCAATACAGGGGCTTGAGCTGCCTGAATTTCAGGAGGCATCATATCCAGGTAAGATGGACTTATTGAAGAAGATATTCCGGATAAACCAAATAGCAAGATTAAAATAATAACCCCAAATACGCCAACTGCAATAAAACCCTTTGATTGAGCATCTAGATTACTAAAAAATCCTTTATTTAAATTTTCCTTATTTTCAGTAGAGTCCTGCTCCGGTTTGATTTTAGAATCCTGATTAGTCCTGTGGTTTTTATAGTAATCATATTTGGTTGAGTAGTAACCTAACTCACCTCCACAATCACATTCCAGTTGGAAATCTTCAGGAGATTCCCCTTCTTCCAGTTCATAATAATTTCCACAATCTTCACAGATTAAATAGGGCATATGCCCCTCCCCTGAATTTACTAATAATTTTTAATTAATTTTAATTAAGGACCCCAGTTTTCCATTTGATTTACCATTTACCCAAATTCCACAGTTTACTCCATTAATCTGCACTTTAATTATGCTGAGTTATTAGGTAAGGTTATATGCTGAGTAATTAGGGTATGGTTATTATACAAGGTAGGTAGGTATATGCTGTTTTACAATGCGTTTACTATGCATTTATAAACTGAAATAAATTTCCCAGATCAAGTACACCCATGAGGTACAGTATCAATATAAGAATGGGCTGATGTATGAGATAAATCAGTAGTGAATGCCGACCTAAGAAGCTGAATATCCCTGTAAATAGGTTTTTAGAAAGTTCAGGAAGGTGATATCTCCTTTCATAATTAGGATAAAGTGTTTTCCCTGCAAAAAGACCCAGAGAAACCACTCCCAACCAGGGTAGTAAGGGGAAGTAATCCACGGTTACAAATTCGGCAGGTTTTAAACCTAACCATAACAGCCAGGGGTAGCTGACTGTGAACTGGGCCAGGAAAAAACCACTAAATATGAAAATAATTCCAAGAATTAGGTTGGTGTATTTTTTCTTTAAAAATGGATATTCCAGGATTATTGCTATTCCAATGAAATGCAGTACTCCAAAAACTATGAAATCCGCGGGTATGAAAATCCATGTTACCAGGGTGATTAATAACCCCAATGAAAATATTTTAACTCCCCTTTTGAGATATTTTGGGAAAAGACTCTTTTTTTCCTGTTGAGAATCAATGCGCTCTGCCCGGGTGTAGCTCAGGGTAAGGGAAATCCCAACCAGGAACAGGAATATGAAGGCAGTTGTCCTGGCGAACCACCACCAAATACCCGATGAAACGCTAAATGAGAATATCCCAAAGAAAGTAAGATCAAAGACCAGATGATAGGTTATCATCATCAGTATTGCCAGGCCTCTCAGGACATCTATTTCCCAGAAACGTTTGCTTAAATCAGTCATTTTCTTTTTAAGATTTTTTTGTTAAATACAGGTGAAGTGATTTCTTATCTGCTTTTATGTAGTGGAGCTTATTAAAATCCCTATGCCCCCCTTATTTCCTAAAAAGTGTTCTTATATGCACAAATAGTTAAAGTTAAATGTTTCTCCCATCATAATATCCACAGTCAAATCCCATCTAAAAAAACCGTTGATTATTCAAGAATTTGACCATATAAGAAGTGTTTTATTATTTTTTTGATTAATAGTTTAATCTAAGAGGTGCAAACATGTCTGGAACTCTTATACTAAAACAAAGCGAGATTAAAAAACTTATTAACATGAAAGAAGTTGTTGAATCAGTTGAAACCGCTTTTAAGGCCTACGCAGAGCGTGATGTGCAGATGCCTGCCAAGGAGTACCTATTTTTCCACGAAGGAGATCTCAGGATCATGCCATGTTACGTACGGAGCAGTGAAGAAGCAGGAGTTAAATGCGTGAATGTGCATCCTAAAAATCCCCTGGAGCACCAGTTACCCACGGTAATGGCAGTCATTGAGCTGGTAGATCCAGCAACTGGCTTCCCCCTGGCAGTCATGGATGGAACCCTAATAACAGACCTGCGGACCGGAGCAGCAGCAGGAGTGGCCACCAAATATCTTGCCCGGCCAGACTCTGAGACTTTAGGAATAATCGGTGCTGGAAAACAGGCTTGCACCCAGTTAATGGCCCTGAACGAAGTTATGGATATTACAAAGGCCAAGGTTTTCTGCAGAACCTGCAGTACCCGGACCAATTTTGCTAAAACCGCATCAAAACTCTATGGTTTTGATGTTGAAGCCGTTGAAACTGCCCAAGAAGCTGTGAAGAATGTTGACGTGATTGTAACCACCACCCCCTCACGGAAGCCACTGATCAGTGCCGACTGGATCAGTCCCGGAACCCATATCAACGCCATGGGTGCCGATGCTCCCAGCAAACAGGAATTAGAAACCCGGTTACTCTTAAAGTCAAGGATTATTATTGATTCATGGGATCAGGCCAGCCACAGCGGGGAAATCAACGTACCTGTTTCCCAGGGAGTCATTAAACAGAAGGACATCCATGCCAAACTGGGTGATGTGGTCATTGGAAAAGAAACCGGCAGAGAAGGAGATGAAATCACCATTTTTGACTCCACTGGCCTGGCAGTTCAGGATGTGGTAACTGCAGGACTCATCTACCGCAGAGCCAGAGAACAGGGTGTTGGAATGGATTTTGACTTTATAAGTTAATTAAAATCCATTATTTACTTTTTACAGAGGTTTGGAAGTGTAACCTCTCCCATTTAGTAAGATATATAGGTTTGAAAGTTCAATCTAGTTCTGGTGATGCGAATGTACCAGAAAGTAAATCGAAGCGAAGTCCTGAATAAAATGGGCCATGTATACGAACGCTTCCGGTTCTTATCCAGAACCCGATCCCTCACAGATGACCAGATTGAAGATATAGACCAGCAGTTATCCCGGATCATAGATGTGCTGAACCAACCCAGATATTAATTAATACCATTATTGAAGGGTTTTTCAGTTAATAATGAGATGATATAGATTATATTATATCTTACAATTGAACCGGACACCATAATTCAATATTCATCATTATTACAAGATTAATGGATGAAAATTAGAGGATTTAAAACTTATTAATGATTAAATACTTATTGAAGAATCAAGAATAGTATTTATGTTTCTAAAACTCATTTATCGTTAGAATCCTGACATGATTCTACTAACTCTAAAAATTATTATTCTCTAAAAATGATTTAAAATTCAAATTAATTGATTTGTTTGATTTAAATGTGGATAGAAGTTATTTTATTTGCAGCAGCCTCTTTTTGGGTGGGTTTATCAGGTGCAATGGTCCCCGGACCAATGTTAACTGTTACCATCTCTGATTCCCTTAAGAAGGGATCTCGAGCCGGACCACTGGTAGTTCTGGGACATGTCATTGCAGAGACAACCCTGATAATACTCCTGGTTCTGGGCCTGGGCTGGGTTATTGGGTCCCAGTGGGTGACCATGATCATCGGAGGAGTGGGAGGAGTGATGCTTATCTACATTGGTTACAGCATTGCCAGATCCCCTGTGCCAGAGGAGATTCCGGGAGATGGTGAGCCAATAGAAAAAAGGGGATCAGTTTTAAGTGGAATAATTACCAGTGTAACCAATCCCTACTTCTACCTCTGGTGGGCCACTGTGGGCTGGGCCTTCATGCTTAAGGGAATAGAATTAGCTGGAATCATAGGAGTTTTGAGTTTCCTGGTGGGCCACTGGGGGGCGGATCTCAGCTGGTACAGTATAGTGTCTTTTTTCACCAGCAAGGGAAGAGGTGTGCTCCCAGGTAAGCGTTACCGGATCATGATGATGATTTGTGGTATTTTTCTGGTATTATTAGGAGTTTATTTCATCTACTCCACTTTAATAACCTGAATTAAGGACTAATACCCTCATTATGAACAGGATAGAATATAGAAAATGATAATTTTTGAATTGTGAATTTTCAATAAATTGTAATTATTTAAGTCACGATGGAGTATTATAAAACCATGAAAGCTGTTGTTTTCGATAACTCCGGAACCTTAATTTCAAGGTACAGAGCCATTAAGGATATTAATAGTGGATTTATCCATGATAACACCAGTTCAATTGACTTAGTTGATAAAGATCCATATAGAGCCCTGGTAGTCCTTCAAACAGACCCTTCCACCTGCCTGGTAAATGCCAGACCCAATCAAACCATCCATCAATTCATAACACGGAACAAAGTGCCCTTTGATATAAGTTATTCATCTTCAGATATCCAGAAAGAGGATGTGTTAACTCTCATTCAAAATGAAAACGTTAAAATTAGCGATATCCAGGATACAATTCAAGCCGTGGTTGAAAAAGATTATAACGTGCAGATATGCAGTGGATCTGGATTTATAATGAACACCAGAACCGGGCACATAGAATTCACCATCACTGCCGGAGGTAAAATATTCCCGGAAGTTCCAGAGGTGGTGGAAGAACTCAAAAAACGATCATTCCATATTTACGTGGCCTCAGGAGACAGGATGAAGTCCCTGGAGGAGCTGGCCAGTTTCATCCACATTCCCTCAGAAAATGTTTTCGGGACTGCAGATTCCTGGAGAAAAAAGGAAATTGTGGCCGGACTTAAAAGTAGGTATCGGGTGATGATGGTAGGTAACAGTGCCAATGACATCCTTGCACTTGAAGAAGCAGATGTTGGTGTTTTAACCACACAACAAGCTGAAGAAACACCCCAAAAAGTTTTCGATGCGGCTGATGTTGTGGTAGGTAATATTAAAGAGATCCTGGATATCGATTTTTAACTATAGATGATATTGATTTATAATGTGTAACGATTGACTGATAGATGATATTGATTTTAATTTGTATCAATATTTAATTTGTATCAATAATCCTAATCCATTAATATCCACTGATTTTAATCCATTATTTCCTGATTTATAAATTGCAGTGAATTATAAATCTAATTTTTAATTGATTATACACCTGATTACAATATTAACCATCTGATTTGATCTACTCAAAATAGTATCCATAATACTTTAGTAAAAACGTTTCAGTAAGGTGATAATAAGATAAATCAGACTTGACCAAGCATATCCCACTTCTTTCATAAAGGGGAAAAATGTAATTCCCAATGCAAGTAAAGAAATTACTGGTAGTATTAAATTAAGCCTTAAACTGGTTCTTCTCATTTCATCATCAACACCATCCACCAGCCCACTGTTGAGTGCATGACGCCAGTTTAAGAATAAAAGAAAACCTATGGCAAAAAGATTCAGGTCGAAGAATATGTTGGGAATCTGGAAATTCCCATATTCACCTATAAAGAAGGCTGAGAAGGGGAGTAATGCCACGAAAAGTAGCCAGATGATAATTATCCACAGCAAAGTGCCATCTGCTCTTTTAATCCTGTTAAACTGGTTGTGATTGATTCTCCAAAAAACAGCCAGAAGAATGAAACTGATAAAGTAACTGTAAAAATTGGGTAAAAGATTGATTAGAGCTTGATAAAGTCCAGCTTCAGTGGGGTTGGCTATTGATGGTACAGTAATCCCCAAGACCAGAATGGTCATGGCTATTGCGAAAACACCATCTACCAGGGTTTCTATACGCTTGGCATTGATTCCTGTGGAGTTTATTGCATTTTTGTCCGGCAAATGTTAACCCTCATTGTAATAAGCTTTTTAAAACTATAATAATCTTACATAACCACTGGTGTTCCTATAAAATGAACTTTCCTCTAAATGAACTTTCTTATAAAGTGACCTTCCACATTGCAGTGACCTCTCCAATTAAAGTGACCTCTCCAGACTTTTAATGGCACTGCGTACTGCCCTTTCTTCCATGACCCTATAGACTGCCAGAAGGCTAATTAAAAGTACTGGTACCAGTATATCAAGAACCAGAACCGCTCCTGCATTTCCAGAAGCTTGGTTACCAGTGGCAAATATGTTAGTTATATGTCCCAGGGCATCTCCCAGGAGGAAGATGGAAACTCCTATAACAGTAGCAGTCCAGAAATTGCCTCTGATCCAGATGCACAAAATTCCTAGAACACCAAATGCCAGATTGGCAAAAGCTACTTCCTGCTGGAATGGACTTCCCGGCGCCCATCCAATTGATGAAGCCACCTGGTTAGCAAAGAATGAATGTCCAATAGCAGCCCAGATGGAACCAAACCCTACTGTGACAACCAGTAAAGATAGAAGGGTTATTTCCACTATTTTTTTGGTGGTTAAAACTCGTTTAGAATAAAATTGAATACCTAACATTATTAATGCGCCAATTATCCCTAGTATCAGCCAAGTGTAAGCTGTGTCCATTTAAAACCCCTCTCTTAACCAGATTTAATGTAAATTAAAAAATTAACACTTTACTACTTCTGTTTTATTATCATTTATTTAATACATTGCTCTGGGAAAAAAATGGAAAAATTTATATGTCCAATTTCTGAATCCTGAAAAAACAACACAGAATTATGACTTTAAAATTCCAGAAGCCGGAGCAAAACTGTCCATAAACTCAACTTATATCCTAATGGATTATTCATCAATTAGTACATTTTAATGGTTTAACCCCATCGATAATCTTAATAGATTATATCTGAATTATATCTGACTTATAAAATCTCAATAGATAGCTGACTTATAATAATCTCATAGATTATACTCCAACATAATCTCAGCAAGTTCAGAATCCATCCATAACCTCAAAGACTTATAAATTTATCAGTTCATATTCTTGAAAACCTAATCCCACTTCCTCTGCATATTCCAGCAGCACCCTCCCATTAACACCTTCCCAAACTCCTCTGAATTTATCACTTCCACGGTGGTGTTGATGTTCAAGTAAGGAATTTTCCAATCCTACTTGCTGGTTCACCAGATCATAGCTTGCACTATCCAGGGCCACTGGATCGGTAGAGGCCAGTATTCCAATATCTGGAACAATGGGTGCATCACTGAATGCTTCACAATCACAGTCTGGGGTAATGTCCATGAGGAAGTTAATGTAACCAACTTTTCCCTTTTTACTTTTTACAGCCCCATAAGCGTATTCCACCATTCTTTCCATGAATTCAGTTAGTGAATTGAAATCCAGTCCTATAGCTGATTCTGGACAGATAGACAGACAGTTATTGCAGGCTACACATGCATCCAGATCAATTACTGCTTTACCATCTACCAGAGAAATGATCGATAATGGACAGGAAGCAAGACAAGTACCACAAACGTTACAATTATCAGTTATCAGTGGTTGAGCACACCGGTGCTGTTCAATTTTTCCAGGGGCTGATGCACATCCCATGGCCAGATTCTTGATTGCCCCTCCAAACCCACTCATGCCGTGTCCCTTGAAGTGGGATAAAACCAGCATACTGTCGGAGTTTTCAATGTCTCCTGCGATTTTGACCTTCTGAAAATGTTTCAAGCCCACTTCTACCCGAATCCAGTTATCTCCTTGAATTCCATCAGCAATAACCACCGGGGCCCCGGTAACTGCGTATGCAAAACCGTTTTTTATGGCAGTCTGGAGATGGTCCACTGAGTTATGGCGACTACCATAATAAAGTGTGTTAGTATCAGTTAGGAATGGTTTGGCATGATAATTCAGAGTTTTTTCAACCACAGCACTTACCAGGACGGGTTTAAGGTAGGCATCATTTCCTTTTTCTCCAAAGTGCAGTTTTATGGCAGTTAGATCATCCTTCTCTAGGAATTTTCCAAATTCTGCCCGGTCAAATAACCGTTTTATTTTACTGATCTTGTTTTCTTTCTGGCTTCGGGACCGGAAATTAGAAAAATACACTTCACTCGACATTTAAAACCTCCATGGAATAGTTACTGTTTGAAAAAAAATGTGTTCTGTTTATTTTGAGAGATTTAAGAGAACATTTCTACTTTTTATAACATTATCATAATTATCTAATTCAATGATTCCCCGATCAATGCCATTAATCAGGTTCAGATCAAGCGTTCCATCACCCAAGGCTAGATGCTGGTCTTTCTTCCCATTATTGTCACTTAAATGATAGTAATATGTTTTTTCAAGTTCTAAAAATGAAGCAGGATCATTGGTGGTGTTGGCATGGCCCAGGTCTACTGTGGCGTGACATCCACATTGATCAATGAAGTAAGAGTGTTCCTGTGCAGTATTACAGAAGTAAGCGTATCGATGCGGCATGTTTTCCACCGATAATATAACACCACTATCTTCTGCGTATTCATTTGCCTCCTTCAAAGTTTCAATGGCAAAATATTTGCCCATATCCCGAATTCTATCTTCTAGTCTGTGTATCATTCCAGGATGGGTGGTTATGGCTTCTGCCCCTATTTTTGATGCCAAATCCACTGTTTCAGTAATTTGACGGAGAGTTTCATCCCTGATGCCAGGATTCATACTGGCCGGATTTAAATCTATGGTGGGAGCATGCAGGAAAACGTCCACATCATATGATGCAAATATTTCCAGACCATCCTCCGGGCTCTGAATGTTCCTAGGCCAGTAAGGACCTTCGCAGAGTATTTCCATAAGATCAAATCCATCAGCAGTTGCTTTATCTAAAAAATCTTCAAACGACTTCATGAAGAGAGCCAAAGTTGAAAACCCGATTTTCATAATGAACATTCTGTACTGTAAAATCGGATATATTTTTCGAATAACTGTTCTTGAAAAATAGTGTATGATCAGATATAACCAAAATATTTATATGGAAAATAGATATATCACAATGTATTATGTCTAATTTTGATATATCATAACGAAAGGAGGTAAACGAATGGATAGAGAAAATGCGCCCTTTTCAGATGAATCTGACGATTCAGACGAATACAATGAAGAAAAACTGAAAAATATGGAGAAACTATTAAAAGAGCGCAACAAAACCATTAAAAATATGTCTAAATATGAAAAAAAGCTTATGAAAGGATTAATGAGGGGTTTTGGGAATACAATGATCCTCTGGCTGATTAGCCAAAAAAAACAACATGGATACGAAATAATGACCAAACTTCACGATTCTTCCCTTACCGATACTAAAATGCCCAGTGCAAGTAAAATATACCCAGTATTACATGATCTAGAAAAACATGGATTAATCAAAGGATCCTGGGGGCATCAGGGCAAAAGAAAGATAAAATATTATGAAATGACCGAAGAAGGTCATAAAACCCTTTCCACCTTTAGAAAAATAGCACAACTTACTAAGAATAACCATTCCAGCATATGGTTAGATTTCATGAAGGACATGTTAATGGATGAGGAGGATAAAAGGAGTTGAATTTATGAAATATGCCATTGAAACCTCTGATCTCACCAAAATATATGGTGACTTTAAAGCAGTTGATGCTTTAGAATTGAAAGTTGAAAATAAAAGCATATTTGGATTTTTAGGCCCAAATGGGGCGGGTAAAACAACCACTATAAAAATGCTCACCTGTTTAATTCCTCCTACTTCAGGCACTGCAAAAGTAGCAGGATACGATATCACTGAATCACCAGACGAAGTTCGGCAAAAAATAGGGATGGTACCACAACTGGTAAGCTTATATGGTGATCTCACTGCACGGGAAAATGCAGAACTATGCGCAGATTACTACGGAATGCCCAGGGACCTTAAAGAACAGAGAATTGATGAATTAATGGAACTGGTGGACATCAAGTACGCTGAAAACAAGATGGTTAAGCAGATGTCCGGGGGACAGAAACAGAAAGTATCGGTAGTTGCCAGTCTGGTACATCAACCAGATATCCTATTTTTGGATGAACCCACCATTGGTCTTGATCCAACCACTAAAAGCGTGTTATGGGATTTGATTGATGAATTAAACCAGAGCGGCCACACTATTATCCTCTGTTCTCACGATATGTACGAAGTGGATATGCTCTGTGATCACGTAGGCATAATCAATTTAGGAAAACTTGCTGCATTTGACACACCACAGGGCCTCAAAGACACGGTACTTACACAGGAAGAGTGTACTGAAAGTAATGTAGGAGAAATCGTGCGTGAAATGGAAGAATCCAATACTCTCAGCAGCACCAATCCCTCACTCTGCAAGCTGAAAGATGTTGCACGAGAATCTGAAATTGACAAAGCCAGAGAAATGAGTTTGATGGTAACTGGTTCAGATAGTGAATTGGTTAATAGATTATCCCAAATACCATGTGTTCTGGATATTGAAACTCACGCATCAGGAAGACTTGGATTTAAACTGGCTAACACTGAAAATGCAGTTACCCAGGTGATATCCGCAATCATGGAAACTGGAGGTAACATAACATCCATATCAACTAAGGATCCTTCATTAGAAGATGTTTTCATGAAAGTAACTGCCAAAAAAGAAAAAAACCAGGGACAGGGAGGTGATTAAATGGTTGAAACTAAAAAAATCATGTGGATGCTTAAAAAAGACTTAATAGTCCTTTGGAGGCATAAACCCCGTTTATTTTCCATTATTCTCTTCCCTATACTTATGATAGCCCTTTTTGGTTATGGTATGGGCGGATCCATTGAAAACGTTCCAGTGGTGGTGGTGAAACAGAGTGATGGTCCAGTAACCGACGCTACACTCAATGCCATTAAAGGAACATCATTTTACAATGTAGTTGATATAATCAGTGACCCCCAACGGGGGAAAGAAATGGTTGAATCAGGGAAGGTAAAAGCAGCTATTATACTACCCTCTGATTATGAGAACTTAAACAGTTCCAATGCCAAATCCGTAGTGACGTATGTGGATTCTTCGGATCAAATAGCAACACAGGCATTGGTACCGGCAACACAGGGACTTTTCAATCAGATATCTTCCCAAATTGGAATTCAAAAATTACAGGCAATGAATACCCAGTCCGCGGCAATTCAGGTACAGTCCCAGGGCGTTCCAACCACATCTGCACTCACTGGAGTTAACTACCAGAATATAATGAACTCAATTAATTTCCAGATCACCAAGATATACGGTGACATAAAGTACATTGACTTCCTGGTTCCAGCAATTCTAGCCATGACCATAATGATGGGAGCCATGTTCAGTATGGGAGAGGCTTTAGCAGGTGAACGTGAGCGAGGAGAACTGGCAAGATTATTCATGACTCCCACCAGTGTGGCTACGGTAGTGGGAGGTAAGATCATATCTAAACTTACCATAGAAACAGCAAGAGCCATACTACTCATAGCTGCAGCCATAGTACTATTTGGAATTACCATTAACGGCAGCCTAACACTGACTATCCTTTTACTGGTCCTGTCAGCCTTGTGTTTTGTTGGTTTCGGTATAATGGTTTCTGCCAGGGTTTCCACCCAGGAAGATTACACCCAGATGGTGATGCCCTTCACTATGCCCATGATGTTCGTCTCAGGAGTGTTCTACCCCATTGAAACCATGCCCTGGATATTCCAGAAAATAGCTTACATATTCCCATTAACCTATGCAAACGACGCTTTAAGAGGAGTTATGTTAAAAGGAGCAGGAATTGGAGACATATGGATCGACATAGTAGTTTTGGCAGGTTTCACCCTATTATTCTTCGCTATGGGAGTGACCAGATTTAACAGAGACATTTAAGAAGATTTTAGCTTAACAAATGTGTAATAAGGTGATAAAATGGATATTGGAAAAAAGCAAATCCTTCTCGGATTTATGATAACATGCCTTATGGCATCGCCAATGGGCATAGCGACAGTTGCAGGTGCAGATTGGAGTTCATTCCATGAAAATGCCCAGCATACAGGTTTTATTGACCAGGCCGCAGATTTCACACCTACAGTATGGTATTTCAATACACAGGGAGCTATAAAATCATCCCCCGCCATAATGAACAAAATAATCTATTTTGGTTCTAACGACGGTCATGTTTACGCAGTTAACATGGAAGACGGTACCAAACTTTGGGACTATAAGACTGACGGGGCAGTAGTATCCTCTCCAGCCCTGGCAGGAGATGTTCTTTATGTGGGATCATCAGATGGATACCTCTACGCTCAGGATACCAAAAATGGTGATGTGAAATGGAAATACAAAACAGGTAACGCCATAGAGTCTTCACCACTGATTCAGGGTAACCGTGCCTATGTTGGATCAGACGATGGACGAATTTACGCAATAGATATTAACAATGGAACCAAAGTATGGGAATACAACACAGGTAATGCCATCAAATCATCCCCAGTCATCTCTGGAAGCACACTGTTTGTTGGATCAGATGATGGAAAAATATACGCTCTGAATATAAACAATGGTAATAAGACGTGGGAATACACCACTGGAGATAAAGTGGAATCATCCCCAGCAGTGATGAACGATGTGGTCTATGTTGGATCCAATGATGGAAAAGTATACGCACTTAATACCTCCGATGGAACACTCCAGTGGAACTACGATATGGGCAAAGCAGTTGCTTCTTCACCAACAATCGATACCAACGACAACAGCCTGTTTATAGGGGCTGATAATGGTAAGATGATGTGTTTGGACACCCGAAATGGTGTGGAAAAATGGAATTACACCGCCAGCGGTGCAGTGCAGACCACAGCCGCCATTACCGGTAACAAAATTGTATTTGGATCAGATGGAGGTACAGTTTACATAGTGAACAAATACAATGGTAACGAAGAGTGGACCTACAATCCAGGCTATGGTATTCTTAATCAGCCTATGCAGTCTTCTCCAGCAACCTATGGAAACATGATCTACATTGGTGCAGATGATGGATCCATGTATGCCCTCAACAACGACAAAAAAACCGCTCCAATGTCAGTATACGTCTACTACATCGGTGGGGCAATTATAGTCATAATCGCCCTTTTACTGATTGGTAGAACTGTACGCAACCGACGAAAAAAGGATGAATAAATAAAATAATCCTAGAAGGATTCGGTTCTTAAATTTGCAGAAGATTTCATCATCTTCTGTATTCTTTTTTTTAAATTTTTTAAAATAAATCAGGAATAATGTTTTCAAAAACAAAATAAAAAACAATTAATATAAAAAATCCATTTTTAAAACAAAATGTTATTCATAATTTCCAAATACAATATAATTTCAATACAATTCTAATTACCGTACTAGAGTATAGTATACGAAATTGAAAAAATTGAGATATAAAATATAAATATAAAAATGTACCATTCTCTATTTTTTAAATAAAATTTAAATAAAATCCCTAAATGTGGAATTAAACTTTATATTGAATTAATTCACATAAAAAAAGGAAAACAGGAGGTTTAAAAACTATTTACTGAACTCCTTTGCAAGCTGTATTTCAATGGCCGAAACATTTGTGGAGGTCCCTTCATTATTCATAATTTCTTCTGTGCATATTTCAATGCCTCCAATATTCACATCAGTTATGAATCTGTTTCTGACTATCTCTGCAACATCCACTGCTCTAGAGATGGCTCGTCCTCTGGCTTTTAGTATTACTTCGTTGGTACCGCCGTTCATCTGTGTTACTACAGCTAATACATAGTTCATTACCGGTTTGTTTCCAATGTACACCACATTTTCCTCTGACATTCACTTAACCTCCATTGATATACTATGATTCTATGCTGTTACTAATATTATATATATTTTATTACACAGTTTAAGGAAATAAGCCCTTTGAAACGTTACAAAAAATAAATATCTGTTAAAATCTAGTTAAAATCTAGTTAAAATCTAGTTAAAATCTAGTTAAAATCTAGTTAAAATCTAGTTTAGAACCATTAATCAAACTAGTTAAAACTTAATTTTATGATAATCGAACGATTTAATATTGATTTAGGAATTCATCTACAAAACTTCAACATAACGTACCCGGATAAAATGGAATATTCAAGATAAATGGAATATTCAAGATCACTGGTCAATTGAGCGGAATATTACCACAAAACCATCAATATTATCTTCAAAGTCTTTAATGAGGGTCACACTTCCATCAACTGTTAATTTGCTTCCATCTTTGGTTGGCAGAATGGCTCTTTTAAAACGAGATTCAGTAATAGAAATATCCTCACCCCGGGGGAATTTGTAATCCATGGGTTTGAATATGTCACGTACATCATGACCTAAAGCATCTTCTTCCAGCCAGCCTGTTAATTCTTCAGCCATTGAATTCATGAATCTTACCTGACCATGGGGATCCGTGGCAATCACCCCATCACTGATGCTTCTGAGCATAGCCCCCAACCATTTATCATGTTTTCGGAGCTTTTTTTCCAGCCGATCCCGGTAAAGGGTTATTTCAATGGCGGTGTTGAGTTCACTTTCTTCAAATGGTTTGCGTAAAAATCCATATGGTTGTTTGAGAATAAATCCAGAAGGTTCGGTTACTTTGGCCCTTTGAACTGTTTTTTCATCAGAGTAGGCAGTCAGGTAGATAATGGGAATTCCCAGTTTGGAACGGATCTTCTCTGCAGCCTGGATACCATCCATTTCACCTTCCAGTTTAATATCCATGATCACCAGATCAACCTTTAACTCTTCGGCTGCCTTAATAGCTTCTTCACCAGAAGACACAATGGCGGGCACATTAAAACCAACACTGTTTAATGCTCTTTTCATGTCTTCAGCAGTTATCCTCTCATCTTCCACTATCAGGATATTTGCATTGGCCATTTCATATTCCCCCTTAATATTACTCTACCAATTAACACTGCTTTTTAAATCAATGTATCAATCATCTTGAACCTGAAATGATACTACCATACCGTTTATTTCATGCTTGTAATCTTTTATAGGAGTTACAGTGCCTTTAATCATGAAACGTGAACCATTACGAGAAATTATTTCTGGTTTCCCCTCAGCCAGAACATCTTCCAGGGAGGATTCATCCTTAATTTCAGAAAGAGGTAGGAAAACCTCTTCTATATTTTTACCCAGTGCTTTATCTTTAGTCCAGCCAGTTATCTTCTCAGCCAGGGTATTGATGAATCTGATCTGACCGGTGGAATTGGTTGCAATCACCGCTTCACTGGTTTTCAGTAGCATGGCCGATGCTAGCTGATCGTGTTCTTTTTCCATCTGATGACGGTATAATGTGATTTCTATAGCTGCATGGAGTTCATTCTCATCAAATGGTTTGCTTAACATTCCTTGCCCTTTAACCAAAAAGCCAGAGGGTTCTGTTAATTTAGCTCTTTCAACAGTTTTTTCATCAGAATAAGCAGTTAGATAAATTACTGGGATGTCGTAGAACTTCCTTATCTGGGCAGCTGCTTCAATACCATCCATTTCACCCTCTAATTTGATATCCATGAGTACTAAATTGGGTTCAATTCGTCCAGCCTGTTGAACGGCATCTTCACCAGTAGAACATATTACGGGTACTTTGTAACCTGCAAACTCTAGTCCTGCCCGTATGTCTTCTGCGGTGATTCTTTCATCTTCCACCACTAGAATAGTTGCACTGGCCATGGTTATCTGCACTCCTGAAATTTATACAACATAATAACTCTTAACTAATTTAGTACTGTTAATTATATCTTTACCATCTTATAATGATTCTCTGTGCTTATTTATCACAATCTAGTGCAACTTCATGCCATGCAATATTTTGCAATAAGGATTTTTATCTTGCAATAAGGATTTTGTTAATTGCATCTAAAACTGCTTCAACACTGGCCATGACCACGTCTTCCACAGTCGACCGTCCAGTGGCACTGTTACCTTCACCATCAGTCATGATTACAAAAACTTCTGCCAGAGCATTGGTACCACCGGTTATTGCTTCAATATGATATTCTTTGAGTTCTATATCAGCAGTTTCCCTTACTAAATCTTGTATAGCATTTATAGCAGCATCAACTGGCCCCACACCAGTTTTTGCAGCTGTTTTTATCTTACCATCCATGTTCAGTTTAACTGTGGCTGTGGGAAGTACGTTGTCCCCGGTCATCACAGTGAAGCCCTCCAGTTTGACCTTTTCTTCTTTGGGTTTTCCCAGCACAGTTTCGGCCAGTGCCTGGAGATCGGCGTCGGTAACCATTTTACCCTTATCTCCCAGCTTCTTCACCTGGTCATATAATGTGCAGAACTGGTCTTCATCCATCTCAATATCGTATTCATCAAGTTTTGACCTTATGGAACGGGCCCCTGAGTGTTTTCCCATGACTATACGGCGGGTGTGTCCTACCATTTCCGGTTTCATTGGTTCATAGGTCTCAGCATTCTGTAATACCCCATGGACATGTATACCTGCTTCATGGGCGAATGCATTCTCCCCCACAATGGCCTTGTTAGGTGGCATTTTCACTCCAGTGATTCTGGAAACCAGTTCCGAGGTTCCCACTAAGAGTTCGGTTGTTATATTAGTTTTAACACCATAAGTAGTCATTAATGCCATGACCACCTCTTCAAGGGAGGTGTTTCCTGCTCTTTCCCCCAGACCGTTGATGGTGGCGTGGACTTGCTGGGCTCCGGCTTCCACTGCTGCCAGGCTGTTGGCCACTGCCAGTCCAAAGTCATCGTGACAGTGCACACTTATGGGAATGTTCACCACGTTTTTAATATCCGCTACCAGCTGGCGCATTGAGGAGGGTACCATGACCCCCACTGTGTCGGGAATATTGATCACATCTGCCCCAGCATCCTCCACTGCAGTGTAAACTTCTTTCAAGTATTCAAACTCAGTTCTGGTGGCATCTTCGGCTGAGAACTCTGCTATGATACCATGATCCTTGATGTATTCCACTGCTTCCACTGATTTAGCCAGTATTTCCTCCTGACCCATGTGTAACTTAAATTCCCTGTGTAATGGAGATGTACCTATAAAAGTGTGAATGTAATCCACATCAGAATTTATAGCTGCATCTAAGTCTTCCTGCAGTACTCTAGCCAAACCACATACTTTTGCATTAAGTTCCAGACCTTTAATTTCCTGTGCAGCCTTCTGCTCACCCAGTGATGCTGCTGGGAAACCCACTTCTATAACATCCACTCCCAGACGATCCAGCCTCTTGGCTATTCTAATCTTTTCGTCCGGCGTTATAGCCACCCCTGGTGTTTGTTCACCATCACGGAGGGTGGTATCGAATATTCTTACCTTTTCAGGTATTTTCATTTCTTTTTTTACTTTATCTATGTACATGGGAAGACCCCTGTGGTTTGACATTTATTTAGTATTTGTGTTGGACTTCATAAAAAAATTGTGTAAAAAGTTAAGAAAATTTTAACGAGTAAACCTAAAAATTTATGATAAAACTAATTTACTGCTAATCATGTTCCCATTGCCAGGCTCAGGAAATTCCTGATGCCCGGTGCCAATCCCAGAATAAATATAGCCAGTTTTAACATGTTTCTGATGGTCTTATCCTCGACATAAGTATCGATTATGTAGAGGGCAGGTAGTATAACTGCTATTTTAAGAGGGAACATTACAATGGCACTGTCCGCCATCTGGGTGAGGGCATTGGGCAGGACGTGCTGCTCACCATAACCATAGTAATCCACTGCTATAAAGGTGGAACTGGCATCCAGAAGGTGAGCTAAAAGAACACCCAGGTTAAACTTGTCCTTTAAAAGACTCCATTTAAAACCAAGTAGTACGAATGGTGCAGAAATTAAAGCCCATGTTCCAATTACCTGGAATACTACCACTGGATTGATATTTTGAGTGTAATATAAGTTTGGAACACACATCGCTGCACCCACTGCAAATATGATGTAGCGATAATTCCACCCAATCTTGCGTTCAATTAAAACCGATGCTAAAAGGGTGAATATTGCAGTTAATCCAGTTAATATGTATATGCCTGGAGTTACCAGGATGTAGGTTAAGGGATATATACCATTGTCCACCAGGGCCCTGGCACTGGATCCGAAGAATATGAATGGTATTAAGGGTATGAAAAGATCCTGCGGGTCCTTGTCAATCCATTTAAACATTTTAATGATTAGGAGAATTATTAGACCCAGAACTATACCAAAAACAATGGTATTGAATGTGGTGTAACCCGGGTGCAGGTAGACGAAGTTCTCCTGGATGTACTGAGTGACTTGATCAAGAACCATGGCCCTATGTAGGGTGTTAAAATATTTAAATTTATCTTAATATGTTTAATTTTATCTTAATATGCCCAAAAATAGTTCATCCTATTTAAAAACTTGACAAAAGTATCAAAAAATTGAAAAAAATAAAATATCATTCAAATTCGTCTGATCTTCTTGTTAATGACTTCTTTAAGTATGAGGGGTAATGGTGTTCTGTCTCCGAACACATTGGTCTTACCGGAAAGTATACCCTTGATAATACTATCCACTGAGAAATCTGCTTCCACTTCAGTAACACAGCTACCAATGGCCCCTAAAAAGTGGGCGTCACTGGCACCGATCTGGGGGATGTTCCTTTCATTGGCCATGTTCTTAGCTCGCCAGTTGGAGTATCCGAATATATAACGGGAGTTAAGGGTTTCCATGGCATCAACATCCACAAATTTCACATTGGTAAACAGTCCTTCCCGGTAGGATACAAATGGATGGGCTGCTACTGCAATTCCCCCCTGAACACGGATGAGTTCCACTGTTTCCTCAGGAGAGATTCCTTTGGGTATTTCTTCACTTATGCCCAGGGCCACGATGTGCCCCTTGCTGGTGGAAACTTCCATGGCCGGTATGATCACCAGATCATCCATTTTACCGAATTCTTTTAAAGCAACCTCTGACCCCTTAAGGGTGTTGTGATCAGCAATGGCAATGGCATCCAGGCCAATCTTACGGGAATGCTTGACAATATCTTTCACCGTGGCTGTGGAGTCTCCAGAGTAGGTACTGTGAATGTGGGGGTCAATGATCACGAATATCACCTGTAATTTACTTACTTTAAGTTCATTTAATTGGTTACTTAATTATTTGCCATAGATTTTATCAGCTTATTACCTAATTAGTGAATTATCAACTTATTTGACTAGATTAATCAGTTTATTTACATGATGCAATAGATTTTATCAGTCCTGCCGGCCCAGTCATCATCACATCTCCCCCTGGAGCAGCGTTGTGTACATTTAAATCTGTCTCAGCCAGTATGGCACGCTTTGGCCCAGTGGCCACCACACATTCAAATGATCCTATGGCATCCACCACCCATGCCCCATGTCCATGTTCATCATGAACCTCCTCATGAGTGATAGTACCTTCAGATAACCGTTTTACAAGTTCTTCTATTCGTTTAGGAGTTAAAATACCAGTATGATGCTCAAAAACTCCATGAATCTTCCCATCCATAAAAGAAGCCGCCAGTGTGTGTCCGTTACCAACATCAATAGCCACGTATTTATCCATCTGACTGACTAGAGGATCCAGAGTTGCTCCACAAATAGAAGCGAATTTAGAATCCATTATAAGTGGTTGGTAACCTTTAAGGGTTCTCTTAACTCCCTGCATACGAGTGAAGTATTCTGGGATTTCACCAGGATAGGCAAACTCTTCCGGTGCCCGTGGAATGTCAAGTTTCTCCCTTATCTTCTGGAAACGGAAGTTCCGGTCACCAGTTCCTGCCTGGTAACCATGATCCTGCACTGCCACCCCAATACGGTCAAAATCAAGTTCCACATCAAAATTCGAAAGAGCATCCCGGATTGCAGTTAAATCAACATCTTTTAGCTCTAATTCTGGGATTTCGGGATGTTTTTCTGTTCCCTGAATAATTTCCACTCCGGTAGACCTTACCCGTTCCAGGTCATCCCGGACTGTTCTGGCTGAATTTTCGGTCATCACCACCCGGTAACCTTTATCAAGATGAGTTTTTATGGCCTTATTTATGGGACCCCCACCCATGGTTTCACCACTCAAAAACAGGTCATGATGATGTTTTTTTATCCTGTTGGCCATTATTTGTGTAGGAGAAGGAAGAACCATCTTCACTGCATTCTCCATTGATTCATAAGAATCATATAGCATTATATCCTGGGTCCCGGTACCCACATCTATTGCCAGTATTTTCATGTTTTATAGTATAGACCCTTTTATAATAAGAATTAACACCCCACTCAATGATACACCAATAAAATGTACATATCTATACAACAAAGATTTAAGTAGTACGTTAAGCATATCCTTGTGTCAGACAATTATATAGGGGAACGTCTAAAAAATCTATAAAAATACAAAGATTATTTCATTGATTTTTCAAGATTTCCCATTTATTAAATCCAGTTAATATGCATAATTAAGGAGTAAATCTTTCAAATAATGCGTATAGGAATTAAATTTGAAATCAAGGAAAATTTAAGAGGTGAATTCATGTACAGTGTAAAATTAACTGAAAAAGAAATTCCCAAAAAATGGTACAACATCGCCGCGGATTTACCAGTAGAGTTCCCGGCCTACGATCAGACCGAAGAAGGAAAACAGCTGGAAAATCTGCCTAAAATATTCTCCAAAGGAGTATTAGAACAGGAATTATCCACAGAACGTTACATTAAGATCCCAAAGGAAGTTAGAAACCTTTACAAACAGATGGGTCGACCCACTCCCCTGGTTAGAGCCAAAGCTCTGGAAGATCATCTGGACACCCCTGCCAAAATATTCTACAAAAGGGAAGACACCTCCCCCACTGGAAGTCACAAATTAAACACAGCAATAGCCCAGGCATACTACGCTAAAAAAGATGGTATTGAACGTTTAACCACCGAAACCGGGGCAGGACAATGGGGAACTGCTCTTTCACTGGCTTGTAACCTCATGGATATGGAGTGCACAGTTTACATGGTTAAGGTATCATTCAACCAGAAACCTTACCGTAAAACAATCATGCAACTCTACAATGGAGAGGTATTAGCATCCCCAACCGATAGAACTGAATTCGGTAGAAAAGTGCTTAAAGAAAATCCAGAGCATCCCGGAACCCTGGGAGTGGCCATATCCGAAGCAATCGAAGACGCACTAAATGATGAAAAAGTGAATTACTCCTTAGGAAGCGTTTTAAACCACGTTATGTTACATCAGACCGTGATCGGACAAGAAACCCAGAAACAACTGGAAATATTCGATGAATCCCCAGATGTTATGGTGGCATGTGTTGGTGGTGGCAGTAACTTTGCCGGAGCCATATTCCCCTTCGTCAAAGACCAGCTGGATGAAAAAATCGACTGTAAATTCATTGCCGCCGAACCATCCCACTGCCCAACCCTGACCCAGGGAGAATACTGCTATGACTTCGGAGACACCGCCGGGCTCACCCCACTCATTAAGATGTACACCATGGGACACGACTTCATACCACCCTCAGACCATGCTGGAGGACTCAGGTACCACGGTATGTCACCTTTAGTGGCTCTTCTGGTTAACCAGGGTATTGTGGAAGCAAGAGCTGTGGAACAGAACGATATCTTCAAGAGCGGAGTGACCTTCGCCAGAACAGAAGGAATAGTACCTGCACCAGAGACCTGTCACGCCATAAAAATCGGAATAGATGAAGCATTAGAATGCAAGAAGACTGGTGAAGAGAAAAACATAGTGGTTAACTTCTCTGGCCACGGACTTCTGGATCTTAAAGGTTATGATGATTATCTAGAAGGTAAAATAGTAGATTAATCCATCTAAACCTTTTTTAACCCTAAAATAAATTTTTTACTTTTTTCTACCCCCTTACTTTTTTTCATTCCCAAAACAGGTTGTGGAGAATTCAGCTTTTTTGGACGGGTAGAACTTTTATGGATGGGTAGAATATCTATTTATAATCCATCATTCATAGAATTAATGTATAAATTTAGACTTAAATTGGAGGATCATTATTATGTACCAGATAGGGGAAGCCTTAATCGGAAACGGAAATGAAATTGCTCACATTGATCTAGTAATTGGAGACAAAAACGGGCCAGTAGGCGCTGCCTTCGTGAATAATATGTCAAATCTTTCACTGGGCCACACACCATTGCTCTCAGTTGTCAGACCTAACCTGATGACCAAACCAGCAACACTCATAGTGCCCAAAGTCAGTGTACGATGTCTTGATGATGCCAACAAGATATTTGGACCAGCTCAAACCGCAGTAGGTAGAGCAGTGGCTGATGCAGTGGAAGAAGGTATATTACCAAAAGAAGATGCCGAAGACATGGTTCTGATCATCAGTGTGTTTATTCATCCTGAAGCCTCAGATTACCGTAAAATCTACCAGTACAACTACGGAGCAACCAAACTAGCCCTGAGAAGAGCAATGGAAGGATATCCATCCGTAAATAAAGTATTAGCAGAAAAAGACAGAGGAGCGCATCCAGTTATGGGTTTCAAAGTAACCAGACTATGGAAGCCACCGTACCTGCAGGTAGCACTTGACCTGGACAACATGCAGGAAATGGAACGCATCATAGACAGCTTACCCGACAGGGAAAGAATCCTGATAGAAGCAGGAACCCCACTGGTTAAGAAGTTTGGAGTGGGAATCATCAGCAAGATCAGGGAACTCAAGAAGGATGCCTTCATCATTGCCGACCTCAAGACCCTGGATGTTGGCCGTGTAGAAGTTAAAATGGCAGCAGATGAAACTGCAGATGCAGTGGCTATATCCGGACTTGGTACCCAGGAATCCATTGAAAAAGCAATCCACGAAGCCCAGAAACAGGGAATTTACTCCATACTGGACATGATGAATGTGGACAACTTCACTGAAAAACTGGAAACCCTCAATTTAAAACCAGACATCGTCCTCTTACACCGTAACGTGGACCTGGAAACCATGAAAGCTGAACGTGGTGAAGAACAGGCAGCCATGACCGAATGGGGTAACATTAACCAGATCAAGGACATTCTGGGCGATAATGGTCTGGTGGCAGTAGCCGGGGGTATTGTTCCTAAAAAGATGGATCAGGCCTTAGACAGTGGTGCGGACATTATTGTGGTGGGCCGTTACATCATCGGTTCCAGAGATGTACGCCACGCAGCCGAGGACTTCCTGGAAAAAATGCCCCAGGACCCTGACACCATGCGACTGGCTTTAGACGAAGACGAATCAATATAAAAAAAGAACTTCTGAGGGCACTAATTGTGCTCTTAATTTCTTTTTAACTTTTTTAAATTATTTTTACCAATTTAACTTTTTTTAATCTTTTAAGAGACTAAACTAATTTATTTAACTCGATTTAACTGGATATTTCTACCCATTTCCAGTAAAGCGCATTTTCGCTAAAAACAAATATCTTAAACAACATAATGATATCAGGTGTATTATGGCAGATGTAAATATCCTTCTGGTAGAGGATGAAAGCATAGAAGCCCTGGATATCAAGCACACACTGGAATCTTTCGGTTATAATGTTCCATATATCGCTTCACGTGGCGAAGAAGCTGTAGAAAAAGCATTAGATATTATGCCCGATCTTGTTTTGATAGATATAGTTTTAAAAGGAAATTTTAACGGTATTAAAGTAGCATCCAACATTAAAAAACTTAAAATCCCGTTTATATATTTGACAGCCCATTCTGAAGAAGCTACTGTCCAAGAAGCTAAACTTACCGAACCTTATGGATTTATAATAAAACCATACGACCCTCTTGAACTGAAATACACTATTGATATTGCCCTGTACAAAAAATCAGTGGAGAAAGTTAGGGATGATGCCGAAGCCCTCCGTAGAAAAACTGAAAATGATCTTAAGTTGGCAAGTCTTTATAATCGTAGCTTGATTGAAGCTAGTCTGGATCCTCTGGTTACCATTGGTCCGGAGGGTAAGATCACCGATGTTAACCGGGCCACGGAAATGGTGACTGGCTACTCAAGAGCAGAATTAATAGGAACGGACTTTTCAAACTATTTCACCACACCTGAAAAAGCCAAAGAGGGTTATCAGCAAGTTTTTAAGGAAGGATATGTTAGGGACTACCTCTTAAAAATTCAACACAAAAATGGAAGCATAACTCCTGTACTGTACAACGCATCAGTTTATAAAGGCGAATCAGGGGACGTGGTTGGAGTTTTCGCAGCAGCACGCGACATCACCCAACAACAAAAAGCAGATGAGAAGACCCATGAAATCATGGAAAACTTCAGGGCCATGGCAGACAATGCCAGTGAAGGTATCCTTATTGCCACTGGAGAAGGAATCCATGTATATGCCAACCAGATGGCAGCAGAAATAACCGGATACACGGTTGAAGAATTGGTTAATACAAGTATATGTGATTTAGCGCACCCTAATGAAATAAAAGGATTAATGGAAAGGTATAATAGCAGAATTGCCGACGAACCTCTATCCCCAACACACGAAACCATTATTGTGCGGAAAAATAAGAAAGTTATTCCAATTGAATTTACAGGTGCGAAAACGGTTTGGAAAGGCCAAACAGCAGATATGATCATAATAAGAGATATTTCAGAACGAAAGCAGGCAGAAAAGGAACAAAAAAGTTTGAATCGTAAATTAAAAGCCATTAGTAACTGTAACCAGACATTATTAAGGGCCGTAGACGAGCACACCCTACTGATAGACATATGCCGTATCATTTGTGACGAAGCAGGATACCGTCTGGCTTGGGTGGGATACGCTGAGCACGATAAAAATAAAACCATCCAACCGGTAGCATGGGCAGGATTTGATAGCGGATATGTCACTAATACCAAACTGAGTTGGTCAAAAGACACAGAGAAAGGTTTAGGTCCTGCAGGAATAGTTATAAGGAGTGGAGAAATCGTTTATGTTCAGGATTTCACCACTGATCCCTTAATGGGCCCGTGGCGCGAAAGTGCATTGCAGCACGGATACCGTTCAGGTATTGCTCTGCCCCTTAAAGACAAAAACAATAATGTATTTGGAGTTCTCATGATTTACTCCTCCGAAGCCAACGCAATTACTCAAGATGAAATTTGGCTCATGGAGGAACTGGCAGGCAATCTGGCCTTTGGCATAACCGCTCTACGTGAGCGAGCTGAACTAAAACGAGTAAAAGATGAACTCAAAATGGCAAGTCTGTATAATCGTAGCTTGATCGAATCCAGTCTGGATCCTCTGGTTACCATTGGGCCAGATGGTAAGATCACCGATGTTAACCAGGCAACTGAAAAGGTTACAGGCTACTCCCGGGAGAAAATTATCGGCACTGACTTTTCAGATTACTTCACAGAACCAGACAAAGCCAGAAAAGGCTATCAAAAAGTCTTCAAAGAAGGTTTTGTACGTGATTATCCTTTAAAGATTCAACACCCCAATGGCCATATAACTCCTATCTTATACAATGCTTCATTGTATAAAGACGAATCAGGGAACGTGGTTGGAGTTTTCGCAGCAGCACGCGACATCACCCAACTCCAAAAATTTGAAGAGAAAATTCAGATGCTGGCCAACGTGGTGGAATCATCTGATGATGCCATTATATCCAAGTTACTTGACGGGCAGATAACCAGCTGGAATAAAGGTGCAGAGTTGATTTATGGATATCCTGCTGAAGAAATTGTGGGAAAAGATATTTCCGTCCTGGCACAACCTCATCTGAAGGATGAAACAAAAAAGTTCATCGAAAAAATCAAACAGGGCCAACGTATCCTCCATTATGAAACTATAAGGGTGAGGAAAGATGGGAAAGAAATAAATGTTTCATTAACCCTGTCCCCTATTTTTGACGCCTCCCATGATCTAATTGGAATATCCACAATCGCCAGAGACATCACCCAACGGAAAAAAAATGATGATGCAATTCTCCGGGCAAAGGAGGAATGGGAACATACATTCGATAGCGTTCCAGACCTAATAGTTATATTGGATACTAATTTTCATGTTGTCCGTGCCAACAAGGCCATGGCCAACAGATTAGGGGTGGATCCTGAAGAAGCAGTTGGACTTACCTGTTATAAAGTAGTACATGGATTAGATTCACCCCCATCATTTTGTCCCTACATAAAATTGCTTGAAGATGGTCAGGAGCACACTGTTGAGGTTCATGAGGATCGTCTGGGTGGTGATTTCATTGTCAGTGTATCACCATTACATGATTCAGATGGGAAGCTGAGTGGAATTGTACATGTAGCCCGTGATATTACCGACAGGAAAAAAGCAGAAGATAAGATAAAAAAATCTCTCAATGAAAAGGAAGTTCTTTTAAGTGAAATACATCACCGTGTGAAAAACAACATGCAGATCATTTCCAGTCTCTTAAACCTTCAGAGTCAATATGTTATCAGTGCTGAAACTGTTAATGTCCTAAAGGAGAGTCAGGATAGAGTTAAGGCCATGGCCACCATCTACGAGAAATTATCCCAGTCCAATGATTTAACTAAAATCAATTTTGAAAATTATATCCAGAGCCTTATACACGGTCTTTTTTATTCATATAGACTCAAAGAAGGCCAGATAAAGCCCACAATCAAAATCGAAAACATAATGTTAAACATTGAAACTGCAATTCCTTGTGGCCTCATAATAAGCGAACTGGTTTCCAATAGTCTTAAACATGCATTTCCAGAGGGTAAAAAAGGAGAAATCTGTGTTTGTCTTAGAACCGATGATGATAAATATGAACTTAAGATAGGGGATAATGGAATTGGATTCCCTGAAGAGATTGATTTTAAAAACACGGATACTCTTGGACTTAAATTAGTAAATAATTTAGTAAATCAACTTGATGGAATTATCACTCTAAATAAAAGTCAGGGCACAGAATTCAAAATCATTTTTAAAGAATTAAAGTATAAAAATAGGATTTAAATGGTAATAACCATATTTCTCCAATATTATAAGAAAAAACAGTTCGTATAAGAAAAAAGTTAAAACCTAATAAATTCAAATTATTTTCAATGTGGGGGAATTAATGTGCAAAAAGTAATTTTAGGAATAAGCGGAAGCCCCAGGAAACAGGCCACAGAGCACGTCCTAAGTGAAGCTCTGAACACCATGGAAGAAAAGGGTTATAAAACCGAGTTGTTCACTGTTCGGGGGAAAGATATTAGCCCCTGCAGGAATTGTGATTACTGCCTGAGGAAAAAGGAATGTATTGTTAAAGATGATATGTATCAACTCTATCCTCTTTTTAAGGATGTTGACGGGATTATAATGGCCACCCCCATTTACAATGGAGGGGTTAGCGCCCAAATCAAAGCTGTTATGGACCGTACCCGTGCAGCTGCGGCAGTGGACATAAACTTCCTGAAACACAAAGTAGGAATGGCCATTGCTGTGGGTGGAGATCGTGTTGGAGGTCAGGAACTGGCCATACAACAGATTATGACTTTTTATATTCTTAACGGAGCAATACCGGTTAGTGGAGGGCCATTTGGATCCAATCTGGGAGCCAACTTCTGGTCACGAGATACCCTAAAAGGGGTTAAAGAAGATGAAGAAGGTTTTAGAAGTCTCAAGAAAACCCTGAACCGGTTCCAGGAATTCCTGGAAATATACCAAAAAGACTGATGATCCTATTTAGTTATTTCCACATGAAAACATGAAGTTATAAGTTATAATTAATTAAAGATTATTAACCCTTTAGATATACTAAAAATACTGCTAATCGATTATAAATATTTAATGATAAGTTATAACTTATAAGTTATAAGGAGATTGGTTATGAGAATAGAAGTAGATCCAGAAAAATGTACTGGTTGTGGAATCTGTAAGGAAGAGTGCCCCAAAGGAGCTAAAATATGGGATGTGAATAATAAAGCCATGGCCACCAATTTACGCTACTGTCACATCTGCACAATCTGCGCTTCCAAGTGTCCGGAAGGTGCCATACTCATAGTGAGGGATGATCCAAATGAACCGAAAAAGCAAGATACAGAGGAAGACCTCTGAAACCAGCATAAATGTTGAGCTGGATCTGGATGGTACAGGAGAGTACCAGGTGGAAACCGGGATCCAGTTTTTTAACCACATGCTGGAGTCCTTCACCAGGCACAGTCTTTTTGATCTGAATGTGGAAGCCCAGGGAGATGTGCAAATAGACGACCACCATACTGTAGAAGACATGGGCATAGTTCTGGGTGAAGCTCTGCAGGAAGCACTGGGAGATAAAAAGGGAATACGTAGAATGGCCCATGCTTTGGTTCCCATGGATGAATCCCTGGCCATGGTAGCTGTAGACCTGTCCGGCCGCAGTTACACTGTACTGGATCTGAACTTCCGCCAGGGAAAAGTAGGTGACCTCAGCACCGAGAACGTGGGGCACTTTTTAGAGTCTCTGGCCCAGACAGGGAAGATCAATCTACACGCCCGCTGTGAAGGAGAAAATGACCACCACCAGGTGGAAGCCATTTTCAAAGCCCTGGCCCGTGCACTGCACGATGCAACCAGAGTGGTTCATGATAGGATGCCCAGTACCAAAGGTGTCATCTAAAGCAATCATTAGGATGATCTAAAAACAAACGTTGGGTAAATCTAAAAGGAATCATTGGGTAAATCTAAAAACAATGATCGAATAATCTAAAATGAATCATTGGGTAAATCTAAATGCCATGATTGAAAACTAAAAAATCATTGGGTAATCATTGGAGTAATTATGTCAGGCAATGAAGAACCAGTTGCACCTGAACAAAAAATTCCAAAAATCAGACTTGAAACCTTAACTGATGGAATATTTGCCATAGCAATGACTCTGCTGGTTTTAAGCCTTGAAGTACCTGTACTGCCTGCTAACCCCACCCCACCCTTAATCAATGATTATATCGTTAACACACTAATGCCCCAGATAGGCATTTACATAATTAGTTTCGCAATTTTAGGTGGTTTCTGGTTGAACCACCACATATTTTACGCCATGAAGTATACTGATCTGGCCCTTAACTGGTTAAACATATTCTGGTTAATGTCAATTGCCATTGTGCCATTTTCCACATCATTAATGAGTAACTATGGCCAGTACCAGTTTGCAGAGATCATATTCGCCTTAAACATGCTGATTATCGGCGTTTTATATTATAACATCTGGCACTACGCTTTTAAAAATGAAATGATATACGAACCAGTGACCCCCTACGCCAAGATAATCCAACGATCTAACCTTTTACTGCCAGTAATATCGTTGATAGCAATTGGAATTTCTTTTATCATTCCAGTGGGAACTATTCTCATTTTCATACTGATACCCGTTCTTTTAAATATTACGTATCTTTGTCAAAAAAAGAAGAGGATAAAGTAAATAATTAATAGACCTAATAATACCACTAAAAACAGATATCTATAAATTGTAAACAAACCATTAACTAAACGGGAACATTTTAAGCAAAAGGAGACTGAAATGAATTCTGAAGATAAAAAGAAACCAGGCCTGTACTTTCCTACCAATAGACTGGAAACCCTGACTGATGGTTTGTTTGCTATAGCCATGACCATCCTAGTGGTGACCATTGAGATACCCATGGGGCCCATCCACACTTCTCAACTGTTTCTACAAACCACCGGAGAAATTTTACCCAAGTACGTTGTTTACTTTCTCAGTTTCTTAATATTAGCTGGTTTTTGGATAAACCACCATATATTGTTCCTTATTAAAAAAGCAAATATGACTTTGATCTGGATCAATGTTTTCTGGTTGATGTTCATAGCTCTGGTGCCCCTATCAACATCACTTATTGCACAATTTCCCCAGTACCAGCTCTCACAAGTGATTTTCGACGTGAACATCCTAGTTGTGGGTTTGTTCGCCTTTATGATCTGGAAGTATTCTGTAGATCATGATCTGATCCTGGAGAAGGTAAAACCATACGATCCTTACATTAAAAGAATCACATTATTCACACCAGCCATAGTGATCCTGTCCATGTTAATCTCTTTTATTAACCTGAAATGGAGTTTGTTAATTTTATTCATGATCCCTGTGCTTTTTGTGGTTGCCCTCAAAGTATGGTCCCTTAGAGATCTTAAAAAATTAATCCTAGGCACCAAAGACTAAAGATTTATTGAACAAACATTAACATGATATTGTCAAGTGCAAACATGATAATCTTTTACGAAAAATAAATTTGGAGGTAAAAAAATGAAACCACTGATCGCCTGTTATTCTTACTCTGGGAACACACTGACTGTTGCCCAGAAACTGCAGGATATAATAAATGCAGATTTTACACGTATAGAACCTGTTAAAGATAGATGGTATCTTATTAAAGCAGTCCACGCATATCTGGAGAAAAAATGGCCCATAAAACCCTGCATAACTGACATGAGCCAATACGATTGTTTAATTGTCTGCTGTCCTGTCTGGGCTAGCCGCACCCCCCCAGGCATTAACCAGTACCTAAAAGAGTTGGAGAATGTTTCTGGGAAAAAATGCGCTGCCCTGGTAACCATGGGTGGTGATGGTAATCAGATCGCCACCATGCAGATCCGTGAAAACTTAGAATCCCAGGGAATGGAATTTATTGACAAAATGGCCATTTGGGGTAAGGCCCAGAAAAGTGGGGAATGGGAAACCATGGTACAAGATTTTGCCAGGAAATTCCAGGAATAGTAACTAAAAAAATGGAATGGTTAATAAATTTAAGAAATTAATTATGGAATCTGTTCCATCCCTCACATTTTATTTTTCCCTTTTTTAGAAATAATTGGCTTATTTTTCCATTGCTTAAATATTACCCTGTTTATTTTCGTATCTTAGGTAATTATGCCTATTTTTCCATTTTAGGATTACTTGGTCACTTATCGAAAGTACTTGAATATTCTACCAAAATCTATGCCTGAAATCTTCTGCCCTTCATAATCTGAGTATATGTTTTTTGCTGCTTCTTCCAGTTCCAATGATTTTATTCCATGGTCCAGGGAGAGTTTAGCCTCAATAAATGCAGCAAGACGATCCGCTGCGTGGAGAAGTTCCCCATCAAGAGGTGAGAATTCATCGCGATTGTACTTTTTATTGAGGTCCCGGAAACTGATACCCAGTTTAACTTCTTGATTAGCCTGTATCTTATTTTCAAACTCTGATTCTGAAAAATATTTCATATCCTCATGCCATGGTCGGGGCAAGAGGGGTAAAAGTTCTTCTTTCATCTGAAAATCTTCATAATCCTTAATTATCTCTTTAAGGCCCTCTACTGAACCTTTAACTGGTGATATGATATCTTTAGTCAGGACTTCAGGTAGATCATGGAATAATCCTGCATAAAAGTTATTGTAAAATCTTTTAGAACATGCATTCATGCCCATTTCCAGAGTGCATAGATAGCTGGTTGCAGCCACAATGAACATGTGCCCCAGTACTGATGTTTCGGGTATGCGGGGAATGTGTGCCCATCGCTTCTGGAAACGGAGCTGTCCACAGAGGTCAATGAATCCAAAGGATTTTTTACCCAGGAGGATCTTCTGCACCCCGATTAAATCGTAATGATCTTCTATCTGGTTTTCAATGTTTTCTTTAGTTTTTTCAATACCATAGATGAATGGTGCGGTATGGTAGATGATCTTGAACTCCCACTGAGTGGCCAGATAGTGCGCTGCCCGAAGTATTCGTCTTTCCAAGCTGCTGGGACTTTCCTGGTAGTAACTCATAAAACGGTTCTGGAACCCCTGATCCAGACCCTCCATATCACTTTCCAGTTTCTGAAAAACATGTTTATTAAGTTCTTCACCCTTTTCTTTCATCATACGGTGAAATACTGGGGGTTTAATATCCGTTAAAACAGTCCGGTGGAGGAATTCGAATATACCCCCTTCTATGAGAGAAATCCAGTTTACACTACCAGGACCCCGCCTGTCTTCCTCAAATCTAGCTATAACATAGGCAATAACCATTTTATGAGCCTGTTTATCCAGTTCAGTAAATTCAACCGGACGTATGTGGTCATTCCATCGTTGCATGCTGGCTGCTTTGGAGAAGCGTTCAATGATGTTTTCGATCATTTTAATACACCATATTTGGTTATGGATGACGTAATATTAAATAGTAATGATCTTATTAAAATTTGAGAACGTGTAATGAATTAGAAAAATGTAACTGAAACAAAAATTTATCAAAAAATAAAAAAAATACAGTCCCCAAGGACTGTTTAAAGAATAGACTTATTCTGGTTTGGAAACTAACACGGTTTTGGACATGGTCTGTCCCTGAGCACCGTGTGGTTTACGCAGTACAGTGTCGTTTGCTTTTTCGATTTCACGTGCTTCAGTTGCGAGTTTAGCAGCTGTAGCAATGAGTTCGTGAGCTGAAGCCACGATAGGTACGTATTGTTCCATATCTTTAACCATGAAACAGCCTTTGAGGTCAATGTCACCCACTTTAGCAGCCATTTCGTAAGCAGCCATTGCTTTTGCTTTTGCGTATGGGCTGGCGAATCCAGCGGCTTCTGTAGCTTTAGCAGCGTCAATAACAACTTTTGGTAATTCAATGTCTTCTCCTGCTTCGCAGGCAGCGATCATTCCATCGATGGTTTCCTGTACCACACGGTATGCACCAGTGGCGGCCAGTACTTTTATTACATCTGCGTTGAATGAGGCCATTTCAGTTGGGTCCAGGAATTCTCTTCGAGCTCCGATCATTGGGTCTCCGAGAACAACGACGTATCCTAATCCCTGTTCATCCATTTCTTCCCTTTTACCCATTCCAGGAGCGTCACCAATGATTAATGCTGGGACGTCCATTCCAGATAATAATTCTCGAGCTTTAGCTGGTCCAGGAGCACCAGGGTTTGGGCTGATGAATATTACGAAATCAGGGTCGAAATCTGCAATTTTTGGTACGATTTCTTCAACCTGTTCTGGGTTCATCTTTGCTCCAGAGCTCACTCCTCTAACGTCTATGTTAGGTCGGTCTGCCCTCTCATCTAAGACTAAGTCAAGAACTGGAGAGGTACCTATGTTACCGCTTTTAATAACTCCTATTTTTACAACCATATTATCACCGATTTGCTATTTGAGAGATCGGCTTAAGTATTTTTTCATTTAATTATTAGGGGAAGGTTTATATAGGAGATTCAGAGGGCAAGTGGAAAGGCAGCTATTTAAAGAAATCAGATTCCATAATTAAAGCTCTTATTCGGATAAACAGGTTAATTAATTATTTATCAGTTTATTGCCTTCAAAGTTACAGGAGTGTTGATAACCCTATTGTATTACAAAAATAATATTCCTGATTAAAAAAGACGTGCATTTCCAGTGTAAAAAATTTTCCATTATTCCTTTAAAATGGAAAAAAGGGAGATTTTTTTGACTCCCTAAAAAATGGGATTGCTTGACCCCATATAGAAATATTCCATGGAGGATCCAGCTCGTTTTAATACCCTCATGTTCTTTATGAGTTACCTCAGGTTTTTTAGGTGTTACCCCAGGTTAGGGGTTACCTCAGGTTTTTTAGGGGTTATCCCTCATGTTCTTTATGAATTACCCTCAGGTTTTTTATGAGTTCTCATCAATTGAGTCGCATAAATAACCACTGCAATTAAGGCCAGGAAATAGAAGATGTAAACCACACTATCTGTGGGGCCTGTTTCCACCCATATCATGGTGTGAGTAAGCACGATTGCATACAGGGCGGTGAATGCTCCGTTGGCCTTAATCTGGGTAGCGTATATTATCCTTAGTACTGCTCCAATTATGAACATCTGTATGGCCATGGCATAAAATCCAAAGTCCAGTACTGCTGGTCCGAATATGGTGGATGTGATACTGGTAGTTGGTGCACCACCGGGTAAAGGGTAATGAAGAACTACTTCTCCCACTATAACCCTGGGATGTCCTGTTGAGAATGCTTGCTGAAACAGAGTGCCTCCAGTGGTTCCTGCCATGTGGACGATCTTGTCAAAGACCATCATTGTAAATCCTGCCCGGTAAGCAACGAGCTGTAATGGATTCAATGCCCATTGCTGCCATTGAATAGACATGACAGCAATATAACCTGCTGCTACCCCTACTAAAGCAATTATAAGGAGAGAAATTAGTATATGGCTGGTTTTCATTCTTCTGGTGTAGTACAGGGTTATGAAACCACTGATGAGTATGGCCATGGTGGTGGTTCGGTACCCATTGATAGCAAAAACTCCCAGTCCTATGATAAAGAGAAGATAGTACCATTTACGTGGATATTTAGCCAGAAGAATGGTAATTGCTGGGAGAAACAGTGGGTATGCAAAACGCCATAAGTCTGTAGTGGCCTTGAACTTCAGGTAGCCGCTTAAGATTGGTATGCCCCCCAGGAGATAGAGATTTAGTATCTGCAGGAATATGGCAATCATTACTGCAGCAAGGACTACCCGCTCATCTAAGAGCATTCGCAGTTTATTGTACCATGGAGCAGAATCTTTTTCGCCAACGTTGGGCCCTCCAAAGAGCGATTTTAGTTTTTCGTTGTGATTGTAAATGAATTTTGGGAGGAATACTCCGGCAATGAAAAAAATGGTCCCTCCAAAAACATAGGCCCAGGTGGTACTGGAAATCCATTGTAAGTTTCTCAGGTGTTCCTGGTAAGCTATTGCTGCCAATGATACGTACAAAGCTATAATTATCACCAGAATGTAGGGTGAAAATATATCCACGCTTTTAAACTTCATAATCATTCTCCTAAAATGTTATCTTGACTTAAAATATTACCCGCATAGTTATCTTATGAATAAACCTGTATACATTGAAAACTTATTCAGTGTTGTATTGAGTTGTATTGAAATAAACTTTTAATAAAAAATATCAGAATTTTTTTCCTTTTTTGGAATTTATTTAGGTTTTAAGAAATTTTAAGATTTAAGATTTATAAGATTTGAGAATTTTTTTAAATTATTATTGTCTAAGTGCTTTATTCCTTTTGTTTATAAAACTTTTTAGTCAATGTATTGATTCTATCCTCAGCCCCATCCCTAATTTTACCTAAAATCAACTCACTTTTTTCTACTGTAGAAAAAATTACTCTAGAAGGAAAACCCCATAACAGGACCAGTAGTCTACAGTAGAAAAAATTCTTTATTTTTAATGAAAAAATGACCATATTGCAAGAATGTCCAATAAATTATCCAAAAATATTTCTACAGTAGAAAAATTAAAACCTTTAAAACAACATTTTTTTGGAATTAGGGGCGAAATTTATCTTAAAAAAAAATTCTGAAAAATTCAAAAAGAATAAATAATTGTAAAATTTTAAATTTGAAAATTAGATTTTAACAATCTAAACTTTATATTCTGATAATCAACTTTGAATTCAATAATCTTCTGCTGCAGTTTTAACCAATCGACTGGCAAAGGTAGGGCATGCTGCCACGTGTGTATGAACGTAACTGGCCAGGGTGTTCTTACTCATCAGCCCATCCATAGAATCAGTTACCCCTCTACCCCGTAGAATGTCAAATGCAAATTTCGGTTTACTGCCTTCCAGTTCCAGTTTAGAGTAGTGGAATTCATGACCATGGAATGTTTCACCTTCAGGGATGATGATGTTATCCTGTGCTGCCCTGGCAATAACATAACTCAGTGCCTGGGGTTTTTTGGTCATATGAGAATCGTAACCAAACACATCACACATCTGGTGCTGGTTTATGGAACGAGTGAGGTACATTAACCCCCCACACTCTGCATAAATTGGTCGTGCTTCCTGGTGGAACTTATTAATGGAACTACGCATGGCCCGGTTAGCTTCCAGTTCCCGGGCAAATATCTCAGGGTACCCTCCCCCTATATAGATTCCATCCACATCAGGCACTTCTTCATCGTGCAATGGGCTGAAGTAAACCAATTCTGCATTGTTATCTTCCAGTGCCTCCAGATTATCCTGATAATAAAAGGTGAACACCTCGTCCCGTGCAATACCCATTTTAACTTTCCGGTTGTTTTCCTGCTGGAAAAGTGGTTCTCTTCCTTCAGGCAGTTTCCCAGCACCTTTCATTATACTGGTAAGTGCATCCAGGTCTATGTTCTCCTCCATGACCCTGCCCCAGTCTTCAATGTTCCTCTTAATATTCTCCCTTTCAACTGCAGGCACCAAGCCAAGATGACGTTGTTCCACAGTAATGACATCATCCCGAGGAATACCGCCAATCACAGGAGTTTCAGCCAGTTTTTCCACAGCTTCCTTGGTTTTAAGGTAGTGTTTCCTATTTTTAACCAGGTTAAGGATAACCCCTTCGATCCTGATGGTGGGATCCAGGGTTTTAAAGCCGATTACAATAGCTGCAGCACTTTTAACAAGACTGCGAGAGTTTAAAATCAGAACAACTGGTGCGTTGAGTGCTTTGGCAATTGATGCTGTGTTCCCCACATCCCCAGTGGGGCTTATTCCCTCATAAAGACCCCTGACACCTTCTATAACTCCTACCTTTGAGTTTGAAATCTTCAATCCCCTTTCGAATGCCTCGCGGATCTGGCCGTCGCTCATGAAAAATGAATCCAGGTTTCGGCTGATGTTTCCAGTGGCCATGGTATGATAGGTGGTATCAATGTAATCAGGGCCCGCTTTATAGGGTTGAACTTCCTGTTCATGGGATAAGGCTTTCATTATCCCGGTGGAAATGGTGGTCTTACCCACCGCACTACCTGTGCCTGCCAGTACTAATCTCATATTTCTAATAAGAACTGTCTTTTATAATAAAAGTGGTGACAGATTTGAAAGACTATGGTAAAAACTTGAATCTAGTAAGATCTTAAATCTTCAATTCGGAAGACCATGCGTTTACTTCGCATCTGCTCTTTCTAAATTTTTATTAATCTTGGCCCACACATAATAAATGATGGAGATAGAAAAACTGCGTATTCTGGGTGAAGCCTCTCAATACGACCTCTGTAACTATGTGAGTCTGAATAAGGAGAATTTCACATCAGTAAACCTGCCAGGGATTTATCATGCCCGAACTCAAGGTGGTTGTCAGGTTCCACTATTTAAGGTTCTTATGAGCAACCACTGCACCAGTGACTGCAACTACTGTATCAACCACTGCCATAACCGTTTTAACAGGATTGAATTTTCACCAGAAGAGTTAATATCCGTTTTTCTTCATTACTATCAGAATCACTACGCTGAAGGGCTTTTTTTAAGTTCAGGAATGCCAGGGGATGCTGATGTGGCCATGGAGAATATGGTGGAGGTAGCACGTAAACTGCGTTTGGAGTATGAATATCAGGGTTACATACACCTTAAGGTAATTCCAGGGGCTTCTTATGATATGATTAAAAGGGCCATGAACCTGGCAGACAGGGTGAGTGTGAACCTTGAATCCGCCACTGAATCAGGTTTCCAGGAACTCACCAGCACCAAAGATTACCATAACGATGTCCTGCGGAGAATGAAATGGATCGGTCGCCTGAAGAAACGTCATCCTGAAATGGTCCCATCTGGTCAGAGCACACAGATAATCGTCGGTGCAAATAATGAAACTGATCAGGATGTTCTGAAACGAGCCCAATGGCTCCATAAACATTTAAATATCAATTTAAGTTATCTAAGTCCTTTCGAACCTCTTAAAGAAACTCCACTATCTGATCACACTAAACCTGAAGAGAAAAGAACCCCCCGCCTTTATCAAGCTCAGTTTCTTCTGAATTCATATGGTTTTTCACTGAATGAGATTATTCTGGATGATGATGGTTTCATTCTCCTGAATGAAGATCCTAAATTGCTCTGGGCAAAATCTCACCCAGAAGAATTCCCGGTGGAGGTAAATGAAGCCAGTTTTAAACAGTTGATGCGTATCCCTGGAGTAGGAAAAAAATCTGCCCAGAGGATCACCGATGCCCGTAGAAAAGGAGTGAAATTCAACAAAATGGAAGAGCTTAAGAATTTAGGTGTGGTGACCAAAAGGGCTGAGCCATTCATCCAGTTGAACCATGCCAGACAGACCACACTGTCTTTTTAAAAATACTACCATTTTAAGGAATTATTTTTTTAAGTTGAATCATTACGTGTTTAAATTTGATTATTTTACTTGTTTAAATTGTATCATTATACTGAATTTTTAATATACTTTTAAATATACTGGATTTTTTTATAATTTACTGGATTTTTTTACTATATTTTTTATTAAACTGTTTTATAAGTGTCAAAATTGCACCAATAAGTTAAATTACACCTTAAAATTTGTAAATTATAATTCACCCCCAAAAAAATAAGAAACCCCACCTAGGATCAAAAAATAATGAAGTTATAAGTTATAACTAATAAGTTCTAACTTATAATTAATTATAACTTATAACCAACCACCCCCGTATAACTTATAAATTCTAAAAATCTTCGTTATCAAACATTTCCCAGATCTCAGGATATTTCTGTTGCACTGCCTCTTCAATAAGGGCAGATGCTTCTTTACTTATACTGAATGCAGGTTTAGTATTCTTTAAAAATCTTAAAACGGCCGCGGATCTGGCTGACCATAGGGATATACGAGGGTTTTTACGCACATCCAACACCACTCCATCAATGATGACTCTATCCGGATCTTCCTTGGCCTTTCTGGGTTGTTTTTTGGTTTTTTGAGGGCTTTTAACCTTTGAAGAATTTCTGGCAACTGTTTTTTCAGGAGTTTTCTTCTTTACAGGTGCTATTTTTTCACTCTTACCCTCTTTCAGTTTATCCTCATTTTTAGGCTTTTCTTTCCGAATAAGGGCATCTAAGCCTCTTCCAAGTGCACTCTCCCCTTTTTTAGCAGTCATTTATTGCCCTCCCCATCAGATTCATTTAGTGATAAAAATTCCTTGGCAAGGTCATTGTAGGCTTCAGTTCCTATACATTCATCATCATAAATAATACAGGGCTTCCCATGGCTGGGGGCTTCGGCCAGTTTAACATTCCGAGGGATAGTGGTTTTAAAAATGTATTCAGTATCACCGAAGTACTGTTTTACATTCTGGTAAACATCCCTACCCAGTCGAGTGCGAGAATCATAGAGGGTGATTAATATTCCCTTTATTGGCGAAGGACTGTTTAGACGACTTTCAACCAGTTTCATGGCATCTAAAAGATCAGCCATTCCCTCCAGGGCATAAAATTCGGCCTGGATAGGTATGATAACACTATCTGCAGCTACCAGGGCATTTATGGTTAGAATACCAAGAGAAGGAGGCACATCCAGCAGAACATAATCATAATCATCCAGAAGACCATCCATGGATTCTTTTAATATGAATGGGAATCCAATATCTTTACTGAGCTCTATTTCAGCCCCGCTGAGTGAGATATGACTGGGAAGAAGGTCCAATTGGGAAATTTCAGTGGAAACAATTGCCTCCCCTACGGTTTGTTCACCAGTTAAAACCCTGTAAACTGAATTTTCCTCGTTTTTCTCCACCCCAAATGCAGTGGTGGCATTGGCCTGAGGGTCCATGTCAATTACCAGAACTTTTTTCCCTAAAAGTGCTAATGCCGCTGAAAGGTTTACCGCAGTGGTGGTTTTACCGCAACCACCCTTCTGATTGAGTATAGATATTACTTCTGCCATAATGGTTCTCCAATTATTTTTTAAAATCCAATTGTATTTTTTTTAAATTTTTTGATACAGACTGTATGTATG
>NZ_AMPO01000001.1:0-60000 GCF_000302455.1 Methanobacterium formicicum DSM 3637 | reverse complement strand
CTTTCAGGCCCTGTGAACCTTCTAAAAAACAGGCCTGCACAGCGGAGCAACCTCCCATTGCAGAAAGGCGTTTAATTTGATCTTCACTCAGGAGGAATAGATGTTCCAAACGAGGCCTAATCTCAAAGTTTTCCCTGGCTACAGATGCAGCTTTTTCAAATGAGTCCAGAGTTGCTTCAGTTGCTGCATTTCCAATTGAATGAACACAGACTCTGAAACCCCTTTTAGTTGCTTCTATCAATTTATCTTCAAAATCATCTCTTTCTTCACCAAATTTGCACACCTGGCCTTCTATTTTACCGGAAAATGCCATGGAACCGGCTACTCCTCCATCAGCAAACAGTTTCACTGGACCCACACGCAACCACTCATCCCCTGTCCCGGTAACTGGTCCCTCAAAGAAATTAATTTCCTGATTATCCAACATTGCCTCACCATGGGGCATCATGAGCACAGAAACAGGTAATCTACCTTCGTCAGCTAGAATGCGGTAAGCAGCTTCTGCAGTGGGAGTAACTCCTGGATCCTGAATAGCAGTGATTCCAAATGGTAAAAGTTCACTAGCATGTTTTTCTATAAGATCAGCATAGTTTTCAGGGTTATTTTCATTTTTTGATTCCATTGATAATTTGAATAGTGGAATTTGCGCACATTCAATGAGTAATCCTGTGGGGTTTTGTTCCTCGTTGCGAACTATCATTCCACAACGCGGATCTTCCGTTGCACTATTAATGCCTGCCAGTTCAAGTGCCAGGGAATTTGCCACACTTTTATGGAAACTGTGGTGTATCAACAGAACAGGTCTATCGATATTGAGACTGTCCAGATCTTCCCTGGTGATTTCACTGCCACCCTGATGTACATCCATCCAGGGATATGCAGTTACCCATCCGGTTCCCGGATGATCCAGAACATAATTTTTAATCTTTTGAAGAACATCATCCTTTTCAAGTATGCCTCTTAAATTAGCCCCTTTCTGCAGTAGACATCCAAATGATAGGTGATGGTGGGCATCGATGAATGCTGGCATTAAGGTCTGGCCTTTGAGGTCAATTAACTCCAGATGAGGATATGATTCCAGTATGCCTTTACTTCCCACATCCACAATTCGATCATTCTGGATGATTATGGCTTCAGCATTCTCTATTTCAGGGTCCATGGTAATTATGTTCCCATTTAAGAATCCAATGTTGGGTTTATTTTCATTTATTCCTTTTCCATTATTTTTTTCTTCATTTACTCCATCTACGTTTATTTTTTCTCCATTCATGGTCTTTTTATTCAAAGTATCACCTCAGTTTTTCAATTAAAGTCTATCAACAAATTATTCAGATACAGGCTCAAACTCCTCTAATATTCCTTAATATTGATGTTATAGTGGCTATGATGCATAAACCTCCAGCTATGAACATAATGGTGCTTATAGAGCTGGAAAGTAATTGTGGTCCTGCTAGTAACATATTTCCAGTGTATCCTGCGATATTTAGCCCAACTAGGGTGAAAATACTGGCAAAAGAAACCCCCAATGCTCCTCCCAGACTTTTGGCAGTGGTTGAAACACTGGATGTTATGGCTGTTTTTTCCCGGGGAAGGGAAATCATGGTTTCTGTACTGTTGGGGCTGGTGAATAAGCCCTGTCCAATTCCCCACAGGAATAAAGCCCCGATAATTATGCATAAATTTCCAATTAAGTATCCATAACCCAGTAAAATGAATGAAATTGCTGCTATCGTCATACTGAGTCCTGATGCGTATTTTGAATGGTACTTATCGTACAGTTTGCCGCCCAATGGTGATGCGAACATCATTGCCAGTGGAACCAGCATGAATAATAAACCAACCTGTGACGGGCTATAATTCATTACTCCCTGAAGATAGAATGGTCCAAGTACAATGGCCATGTTTAAGGCCACCGAGAAAATAAATACACTCAGAACTGGCAGTGTGAACTTTTTGTTGTGGAATAGGCTTATCTCCAATAGGGGGTTTTTGCTCCTGGATTCCTGCCAGATGAATGTGATGAGTGCTAAAATGAATAGAGCTCCGTAAGTAATTAAGGGGGTGCTGATGGTGAGGCTTTGGGCCAGTTCTCCGCAGGCTAACATTAATGTTGTTACCATGATAACCAGAGAAATCGCACCTATCCAGTCCAGGTGAAGGTGTGGTGTTGTGGTTTCAGGAATTTTCAGATATTTAAAGGCACAAACCAGTAAAAAAATTCCTATAGGCACGTTGATTAAAAATATGTAAGGCCATCCGATGGTACTGGTGATGAATCCACCCAGTCCAGGACCTACTAAAGATCCAATTGCCACTACAGCCCCGAAATAACCCAGTGCCTTTCCAATTTCTGTTGGTGGAAATGAGTGGAAAATAATGGCCCCGGACACACCGGCGACCATTGCAGCGCCAGTGGCCTGAATTATGCGGAAAATGATAAGTGTGTTAATACTGGTGGCAAAACCACATGCTAAAGAACTTAGGGTGAATAAAACCCATCCTGCTATGAATAATTTTGTTTTTCCAGTGTATTCGGAAATTTTTCCAAAAATAATAAAGAATCCAGTCATCACTGCCAGATAACCGGTTATGATCCACTGTGAATACGATAAGTTAATGTTAAACTGGGTGGTGATGGTTGGTAGGGCTATAGTTACCATGTACCCATCCAGCACCGACATAAATATGCCTATTAGAACTGTGATTAAAATTGCATTCTTATTTTTGTAAACGTTATCCGGTATTTCATATTCATTTTGAACTGATTTTCCCATTTAAACCCACCTCTTAATTTTTTTATTCCGAATTGCCATTTAAATCCATTAAATTGATTACTGCCTCATTCCTTTTACCATGACTTTATCTTTGTCTGAGTAAAGTTCATGACTTTTAATTATTAATGGTCATTTAATGACTATCGGTTAGTAAATAACCAGTATTTTGTACTATATAAATGTTCCTTTTTAAATTGACGAATTTAAACTTTAAATTAAATGTTTAAATTGCAATTTGCCATTTAAAATTAGTATTTTAAGAATAATATTCCCAAATATAACTTAAATAATTAAAATAAAATATTCTATAATCAATTATGATAATTAAGAGCTGTAAATTCTTTTATAAAATTAAAAAAATCGGTCAATGAAATAGTAGGAGAATTAATATTTCAGTGTATTTTAGAGAATAGACACATTTAAAGAGTATCTAATGGTTATATTTGGAATAATATGCTTTTAATAAAAATTAGAGAGTATATTATGGAATGATGGAATAATATTGTTAATATGAACTTATTTGAGAAAAATAGTAGATATAAGGACTTATTTTTTTGAGATAAACTTAATTTGAGATACTTATTTTACAACCTTAACTCATTTATCTTTGTTTTTTATCATATGACGAATCATCTTTTCAACGTCTACAATAAATTTGTCGTGGTTGATTCCCTTATTTTCCAGTATTTTTTCATGGTCCTGAGGAATATCTGACATGCTTTTTGAGATGGATGATAGTAAAATAGCTGCTTCTGCTGGGTCCACATCCGGGCGGATGGTTCCATCATTGATCCCGGTTGTTACAGAGTTGCACATGATGGAAAACCTTTCACTACGCATTTTAAGAATATCTTTCAGATATTCACTGGCATTTTTCATGGAAAAATCCTCTAAATTGTACATAGTTCTGGTGTACGTACCCCCAGGTATACAGCTGTACTTCAAGTCAATGGAATTGTTGATCTCAGTTATGTCATAGTTATCAGCTATATCAAATCTTCCAGACTGAAAATAGTTATAAATGCGGATATAATCAGGGTAATCCCGGTTAAATTCATGATGGGCCATTCTGAATGCTGAAACTTTATCAATTCCAGTCTGTGCATTTTCAACTGCTTTTTTGATCATTGAATTTAGGATCAGATTGCCCCTCCGGACTATGGCAAAAAAAAGTTCTTCCTTGTTATCAAAGTAGAGGTAGAGAGTGGCTTTGCTCAACTCAACTGCACTGGCAATATCATTCATGGAAACATCATCATAGCCCCTGGATAAAAATAATTTTTCAGCAGCTTTAAAAATATCTTTTCTCCTCTGTTCTTTCTCCCTTTCCCTCCGGTCTTGAATGGCCATGCTTTCAACCTCTAAATGGTGGTTACGAAATAAACTTCAGTTACTATAAAACTATGGTTTATCAATTGATAATACTTTGCTTTTAATCTGATTATAAAACTATTTATTAAAGAGGGGAGTTTTCATCAACTTAATCTAAAAAATCAGGTTATTTAAATGTTATTAAGATGAATAAAGTAGGGAGTATTAAATTAAAAATTATTAATAAATAACTATTAAGGGGTTTGTTGGATTTATAATAAAATAGAATAGATTCAGGTGTAAATTAATTTAAATTTAATATAAACCCAATGCTTTAGCTAAAATAAGCACAGCCACCCCGATTATTCCACCAAAACCTGCCACCAGCATGGTGAGTATATTGATGGGGATTTTGAAAAAGGGGAGGATGTTCCAGATGAAAAGGAGTATCCATCCCAGTATCATGTGCAACAGGATGCTCAGGGCGATCTTTCCCAGCTTTAACAGGATGCCGGCAAAGAATATGCCCAAAACTAATAGGACTACTCCAATGATTACAATGGTCAATATTTCCATTAATGTTTCCTCTTTAAATCATCTGGATTGCTTTCATTCTTTATTTTCATCCTAACTTTTTGTCCCCAACTTTTATTTCCGATCACTTTATTTACCGGGTCTGTGGTTGGTGATCATTTTCTACGGCAGATATCCTGATAACAGGCAGCTTGAATCCCATAATTTTTAACCATACCTGCCATTTCCCGCTGATCCATATCCTTATCCTCAAAGGAAACAGCTTCCTCCTGGTACAGACTGAATGGGGATTCTCTTCCCAGGATACGTATACTGCCTTTGTGCAGTTTCAACCGGACAGTACCGGAGGCCCGACCCTGCATGTTGTCAATGAGTTGATCAAGATCCTCCCGGAGGGGTTCGTGCCATAATCCATTGTAGACCAGTTCAGAATAGGTTTGTGACGCAATTTCAGAGAATTTCAATTCCTCTCTGGTTAAAACCAACTGGTCCAGGGCATGGTGAGCTGCAATTAACAGGACAGCACCGGGTGTTTCGTAGTTTTCCCTTGATTTTAGGCCAATGATCCTGTCTTCCATGATATCCACTCTTCCAATTCCATGGATACCTGCAATTTCATTGGCTTTCCTGATGATATCCAGGGGTCCCATAAGTTCTCCGTTGATTTCAGTGGGAACACCTTCCTCAAAGGATATCTCAATTACCTCTGCTTCATCAGGGGCATCCTCGGTGGATCTGGTCCAGTTGAAAGCATCTTCAGGGGTCTCCACCATAGGATCCTCCAGTATGTCACCTTCTATGGAACGTCCCCATAAATTCTCGTCTATACTGTAAAGTTTATCTGAGGGGAGGGGTATTCCATGGGACTGAGCATACTTCACTTCTTCAGTCCGGGTGAGGTTCAGATCCCGGATAGGAGCAATGACATTGCAATCTGAGTGAGATCGGATTATAGACTCGAAACGGAACTGATCATTCCCCTTACCAGTACAACCATGGGCAATAGCCTTAGCACCAACCTTCTCAGCCAGTTCCACAATTTTCATGGCAATCAGGGGACGTGCCAGAGCAGTGCTCAGGGGGTAACCTTCGTAAACTGCGTTAGCTTTGATGGCTTTGAATATGAATTCGCGTGCAAATTCATCTTTGGCATCTATAGTATAATGTTCCAAGCCCATTTCACCTGCCAGTTTAGCAGGTCGTGTGATTTCTTCTTCAGGTTGTCCAACATCCACACAGGCCGTTATAACTTTCTGGTCGTATTCTTCTTCCAGTAATTTTATGCATACTGAGGTGTCCAGCCCACCGCTGAACGCCAGAACCACTTTTTCCATTTTTAAATCTCCTTGATACTCTAATTTATTGTATCGATATATTATTGGTATTTTGTAGCAGAATAAATATTGATAAAGTTATGATAACAGGCCTATAAAAAACTTTATTGTATTATTATATAACAAAGGATTTTTTTATTTTTTTAAGAATACAATTTTTTATACAACCTCCACCGGTACGATTTTCATTGCATAGTATGGGTTTCCTTATTTTAAAAGTGGGTTTTTTAAATCATTTTTGATCAAAATATCATTTTGATAAACGATTAAATGGATGCAAATTATGTTAACATTTAATTGGATGTAATAGGATTTAGGTGGAGTAATAAGATTCATGTGGTGGTAATAAAGAAAATCAAAATAAAAAAATCCATGATTAAACTGCCTTGAAGACTCGTTTAACCTGTTTCCAGTATAGGTGTATGTGTAATAACGTGCTAACTGCCATTATAATTGCAAATTCTGCATGCCAGAAATCTATGGTTAAATTCCAGGAGGATTGAATTCCATAATTAATGAATATTGTCAGGATGAGTCCGGTAACGCCGGTTACAATAAAGCTTGCCATAAGCACGTATTTCCAGATGACATAGTAGATATTCCTCTTCAGTCGGTCTTCCAAGTACAATAAATATGTAATTAGATAAAGGATAAGAGTGGTTGTGGCTATGGGTATCAAGTTATAACTTTGAGAAGGAACTGATCTGGCCTGTTGAATATCAGAAAAGCTGTTATTTGTACTGTTTTTATCATTAGCACTATTTTCGTTGGCTTGAGTTGTTATTGAACTGTTGTTTAAGGATCCGGAACTGGGAGACTCGGAATGGTCACATATATTATTCTGGTTGGTGTCCAGGTAACGGGGGCACTGTCCAGGGTATGGATCGTTTAATAATCCGTAAGGGCAGTCGTTCCATGCGTAAACTGCTATTGGTGTGAGGAGAACGATTAAAAGAACCACATATAATTTTTTCACTTCAATCCCCTCCCAGATTTTTCATCAATCTGGCTTGATTCCGGGGAAAATTGGGTTGATTCTTCTTTGAGTTCTTCATCGGATTTTCCACCAGCCGAAGGCATCCAGTAGGAATGTATGTGGAATAGTGCAATCCAGAACATGGCTATGGCGAATTGAACATGCCAGTAAAGTAGTCCCTGGCTCATGGGGAGTGCAATCCCATATTCTGCAAGGATTAAAAGTATTAAACCCACCCCTGCAGACACAATGAAGGTTATGAGAATGAGAATATTCCATAAACGGATGTGGGTGGATTTTTTTAGATGATTATTATGGTAAAGGAGGTAACTCCCCACGTAGGCAACTAGGAGGATGATGGATATGGGTATTAAATCGTAGGTCATGATAATCGTAAATTAAAGATAATTATGAATTCAAATCTGCTTTTTCATCATGTATTCAACCCTAAATTTTTATTTTCTAAGAATTTCACTACTTAAGAATTTTATTGTTCTATCCATTTATTAGTGTTCCAAAACTACACGGAATAATATCCAAAACTACACTATAATATTCAAAACCGTACTTATTATATTTTCAAAACTTTATTTTACAACTATATTGCTCATTGGAATGTTTTTTTTAAATTATATTTTTTTAGAATTTAAAATCTAAAAAATCTACCTATTTGGAATAATTTTAATCAGGATGATTTAAATTTAGGATAATTTAATATATCTTTGAATATTAAAGATTTTTAAGACAAGCTTAAAGTGTCTGGTTAAGTAGGATAAGTAACTCACAGAATTAAATCAGTGTTTACGGGTGATAATTAATGCAAAAAAAGAGTAAATATATTCTGGTGGCAATTATCCTCCTTTCGGTTTTTCTGTTATCATACCTAGTTTACACAGTTTTCATGCAACCGGCTAAAACCGAAAATCAGTCTAGAGTGGTGTTAGGAACGTATAATCTTCCTCAAGCTGAAATTACCAGTGGAATGTCTGTGGATCAGGCCATAAAAAACAGACGTTCGGTTAGAAATTTCACCACAACTTCCCTTACCTTACAGGATGTTTCACAGCTTTTATGGGCTGCTCAAGGAATCACTGACTCTGAAAGGAATTACCGATCTGCCCCTTCTGCGGGGCATGTTTTCCCCATGGAAGTATATCTAGTTGCAGGGAATAATGGTGTTCAGGGCCTTGAAGCAGGCATATATCAGTACAATCCTTATAATAACACTTTAGAAAAGATTGTAGATGGTGATCAAACTCACGCCCTGTCACAGGCAGCACATGGGCAAGAATGGGTTGATCAGGCACCCATAAGTATAGTGATCACCGGAAACTATCAGAAAATGAAGGACAAGTATCCTGATGAAAATTTAAGCACTCGTTTCGTGGATATTGAAGCTGGTCATATCGGGGAGAACATATATTTAGAAGCAGTTGCCCGTGGTCTGGGGGCAGTGGCCATTGGTTCTTTCTACGATGATCAGATGATAAACCTTTTAAAGCTGCCTTCCAATGAAACCCCCATATACATTTATCCAGTAGGTTACTCGGCATCTTAGGTATCTTAGGTATCTTAGGTATCTTAGGTATCTTAGGTATCTTAGGTATCTTAGGTATCTTAGGTATCTTAGGTATCTTAGGTATCTTAGGTATCTTAGGTATCTTAGGTATCTTAGGTATCTTAGGTATCTTAGGTATCTTAGGTATCTTAGGTATCTTAGGTATCTTAGGTATCTTAGGCAAATCAATCAAAGTTATAGGGTGTTATAGTGCAATAAATGAGTGCAGGGTAGTAAATTGCAAACTCTTTTATCTGCCTGATATTTGATGGAAATCCCGGACTCGAATTAATGAAGAATGTATCAAATACTCGCTGTAATATTTTATTTCACTTGTAAATCATAGTTTAAAGGAATAGTTTAAAGGAATAGTTTGGTGAATGGTGTGATTTAGTGCTTGGTGAGTTAGTATGGACTGTGAAATTATAACTATTGCCCATGATACTGGGGGTGACATTTCCCTTAATCCTGATTTAATGAAAGAATTGATTCCAGGGAATATTGGAAAACATTTAATTGATGCTGCGTTAAAGGGAACTCCGCTTTTAAAGTTTGGATCTGGATCTCCTCGCATTCTTCTATGTGCTGGAATTCATGGAAACGAACTCCCCCCTCAAGTGGCTTTTTTTAAACTCTTAAATTATCTGGAAGATAAAAAAATCAACGGAACAGTTTACACCATCCCCATTGCCATACCCTATGCCACCATGAAAAATTCACGAAGATTCCAGGGTTGGGACATGAATCGGAAGACCTTTACTGAAGGATATGTTTCCAATAACATTTTAAAAACAGCCCAGAAACTGGAAATTCAGGCCGCAGCTGATTTTCACTCCACCCAACCCCAGAGTAATCCTGGAATAGAGAGTGTTTTTTGCTCTAAAAAGCCTTGTTATAAGAGTTTTAAAATAGCAGATCATATAACCAGCCAGACATCCTCCAAGGTTATTTCCCAGGAAAAAGCTGGGACACTATACGGTGGTGCACTGGAAGATGAGTTGAATCTCAGTGGAATACCGGCTGTTACCTGTGAAGTGGTCTCTAGAAATGGAAAAGTGGATTCTGGAAGTGTTGAAAGATCTTTAATGCAGATGAAATCTTTCCTGAACTATTTCAACGTAATATAATATTTAACAGTATATTTTTCAACAGTATATTTTTCAACAGTATATTTTTCAACAGTATATTTTTCAACAGTATATTTTTCAACAGTATATTTTTCAACAGTATATTTTTCAACAGTATATTTTGGCAACAATTCAATTTTTCAATATAATGTTAATTATGATTTTTTTGATGATAATAAAGTTTTCATATGCAAAATAAACATTGTATATAATTATTTCTTCTCTGGTGCTCTCGGATCAAGTATTTTTACTTTGAAAGTGTTATTAGTCCAATGATAATTTATTATTAGAAAAGTATGAGAGGCCCAATTCATACTTTGCCACGGTTCCCACGTTACCTATATATTTAATTGCAGCTTTACTTGATAATCATTCCTTTGAAACTGATATCATGCCTTCTTACAAAAATCACATATTATTCTCAATTATAATGATATTTCCATTCTTTCCTGATGTTTACTACCTATCCCTGGCGGTTATAGGGGCTTCAGTGGTGGATCTGGACACCAGTTTCCGTTATAGAAATCTGATCATAATGGCTCTTGCAGGGGGAATACTAACATTAATCCTCCCATTATTCCAAATCACTCCATTTACAGGAATATTATTAATGAGCATAGCATTATTCTTCTTTGTTGCTCAACACAGGGGGTTTGTACATTCTGTTCCTGGAACGGTTTTAGCGGCAGGGTGCCTGGCCCTGTTTGTAATCAGTTTTCAGAATATTTTGATGAATTTAACACCCGATCTAAGGGTATCTTTCCTTTTAACATCTTTAATTCTGGGAATAATAGTTTTAAACAGAGGATTGCTTATTTTATACACATTGCTGGTGACTGTTGGAATATTTTTAACACACTTAACCAGTTTTAATTTCTTTTACGTAGCAACTGCCTTATTTGTAGGTTCTTTGAGCCACCTGGTCCTGGATCTATTCACAGGCAGAGGTGTGAAACTTTTTGATCCTATATCAAAACACAGGTATGGTAAGATGACTGGATTGTTGATCATTGCCATTTGGCTGGCCAGTGTGGCAGTTCTTTATATTTACCCTGGAGAAAACTACCTGTCTTTAAACTATATTTTAACTACATTCCCCCAATTAACCACATTTAATCCAATGAAAATTATGAATTGATTTAATAAAGGTTAAAGAACTCATTTAGAGTAATAAAAATCGTATCTAAGGATAATGAGGCAGTATAATCTAATATTGTTATTTCAATACATGAGTACCTGATTTCTAGTATTAATATTGGTATTTTCAACAAATCGAGTACTTGATCTTTTCAAAAAAATATTGGAAAAAATATTGAAATATATAATATATTTAATTGAATAGTGGGTCTGATTTTAAGTTGGAAAATTAATTTAGTTATCTTTATATATCATGTTTTATAATGATGAATTGTAATTTGTCATGGTCATATATTAATGGTCAAGATGAATCAATAATACATATGATAACAGCTAACATGGCGTTTATCCTTTAACGGTGTTAACTGTTTATATTTCATTAATTATTAAAGATTAAGGGGCTAATTTACCATGTTTATAACAAGAATATTCTACGGAATCGCCTATTTCATTGTATTGATATGGGAGATAATCAAAGCCACCATTGATGTTGCAATAAGAACTTTAGATGGTAAGGTGGACCCGGTTATAGTGGAAATCCCCACAGTTCTTAAAAGACCAGTTTCCCAGACCATCCTTGCCAACAGCATTACACTAACTCCGGGCACTTTATCCATTGATCTTGACTCGGAGAATCAGGTGATAAAGGTGGCTACAATTGTCCCCCGGAAAAATGAGGAAGTTATTCCTTTTGAACCTTATATTAAAGGTATGTTAGAATGAGGATGTTAGAATGAGTATGAGTATTTTAACCATATCTGAATATGTTTTACTGGCTGCTCTGGCCATTTACGCCCTGGCATCTGTACGTATTGCCACCCGGAAAACTATAGGGATGGGTCTGGTTGGGATATCTGGATTAAGTATTGCCGTGGCAGTTATTCTCATCCTGGTAAAAAACCTTTACGGAATAGCTTTTTCTGCAGATATAGCCACTGCACTGGTGCTTCTGGGACCAGTGGGAACCATTGCCTTTGCCCGGGTTTTAAGGGGGTATAGTAATGGATGATATATTTACCATTATCAAAGCAGTTCTAATCTTGGCATCAGCAGTTTTAGTTCTTTTAGCAGCTTTTGGAATTTTAAGATATAAAGATGACCTTGAAAGGGTATTGTACGCCCGAATCCATATCTTGGGAGTGGCTGACATGGCCTGTATACTGGCGCTCCTGGTTCTGGGAGAACCAATACTGGCTGTTGCTTACTTTATATTAGCTCCCTTCGCATCTCACGCCATAGCCAATGGATTCTACTATGGGGAGGATAAACAATGATTGAATACGTACTGATGATTATAGTTATTTTAGGATCTATCCTGGTTCTTATGCAAAGGGATCTCCTAAAAGCAGCCATTTTAACCGGAATTCCAGGCGCTGGCCTGGCTTTCCTTTACCAGTACCTCTTGGCTCCAGATGTGGCCCTTACTCAAGCCATTGTAGGATCGGCTATCATTCCAGTCTTTTTTGCACTGGCAGTCTACAAAACCCGCAGGATGGAGGAATAGATATGTTCATGGACGTACAACTAGCTTCACTATTTACCGCAGTAGCCCTGATTGTAATTGGAATCGTTGCTGTAGCATTCCTGGACAACCTCATCAAAAAAATCATAGGACTGGCATTCATAGGGGATGGAACCAACTTATTCCTAATCGCTCTGGGTTACAAACCAGGAGGAATAGTTTACATATATCTGCCGGGCATGGCAGCAGACTGGTTCGCACAAAATGCGGCTTATCCTCTTCCATTTGCCCTGGTATTAACCAGTATTGTTATCGGTGCCAGTACCATGGCAGTGATGCTGGGAATTATAATAGTTCTCTACAAAAAACATGGATCTTTAAGCGCATCCAAGATTCTGGGAGAGTAATCAAATGTCACTTTATGATTCCAACAAAACAGATAATATAGATTACAATGGTACAGGGGGGATACTTTGAACCTCTTAATCCCACTGATGGTTATAGTTCCCATACTGTGTGCACTGTTTTTAAACCTGCTCCATAAAAAAGATAGGACGGTTAAGGCAGTAACCATCATTTTAGCTTTAGCTTTACCGGCATTACCTTTACTGGCCAATTATGGGATGCATTTTTTTGGAGGTTATGAGCCCCTGGTGCAGAATCCAACTCTGGCCACCAATTTACCATCACTAATAACTGGAACTGCACTTTCCACGTTCCACCCTGCTATTACTTACTCTTTCCAGAGCGCACAGCAGTTATTCTTATTTGTCCTGGGTCTGGTAGGATTTCTGGTCCTTTTAACCTCAGTTTATGAAACCCGCAGACCATCTGGTGTTTATGCTTACATGCTCTTCATGGGAATAGCAGCCGTGACTGCCATACTTTTAACTGATGATATATTCAACTTTTACGTTTTCTTTGAAATAATGGCCCTGGTAACTGTGGGCATAGTCATGGTGTCCAATATAAAAGGTAACTATGAAACTGCCCTTAAGTACATGATACTGGGTGGTGTGGCAGCTCCCCTATTGTTATTGGGTATAGCCTTCATTCTAGGAGTTACTGGTAACGTTAACATCACAGACATAGTCTATTCAATTAAAACAGGGATGGTTGACCCTCATAATCCTGTACTTTTAATAGCATGTGGTTTGATTGTGTTCGGATGGCTTTATGGATCTGGATTACCTCCATTCCACACCATCAAATCCGCAATTTACAGCAAAGCATTACCCAGTGGATCAGCAATGATCCAGGCCTTTTCAGTGTTCACATTCATTGCACTGGGGATCATCATCCTCAGAATATTCTCCTACCTACCCTTCTCACAGTGGGTTATTCTGGGAGTATCGCTACTGGCCATGATCCTGGGTATTACCATGGCCATTGTCCAGACCGATCTCAAACGTATCATCGGATTCCTGGCAGTGGGAGAATTGGGATATATAGGAATTGGACTGGGACTGGGCACAGCCTACGGAATAACCGCAGGACTTTTCCAGGCAGTAAATGAAGTATTAATAACTGCCCTGCTGTTCATAGGCTTTGGTGTGGCAATATACCAGACTGAAACTTCCAACACCCGTAAACTCGGTGGTATGATGGTAAGAAACCCTCTGGTAGCTTTCCTGGTGTTACTGGGTGGTCTGGCCATGGCTGGTGTGCCTCCACTCAATGCATTCCAGAGCAAACTCATGTTAATCCAGGCATCCCTCAATGCAGGTCTTCCTGAACTGGGGGTTATAATGATACTCCTGAGTATCGTGACCTTCATGACCTTCATGAAAGCATTCCACGCAGTTTACTTGCGTCCTAAACCTGCAGATCTGGAAATTAAGAATGAAAAGATACCCAAAGCCACCATAATCTCCATGGTAGTGTTACTGGTGGTATGTATCATATTCGGTCTCTTCCCACAATATGTGACCAGCTACCTGCAGCCACTGGCAACCAGTCTGGCAGGAGGTGTAGTATGAATCTCTACGATATGATAGTTAAAAAGATAAAAGACATCAAGGGAACCGGTGATGATCCAGTAACCAATATATCCACATCATCCATGCTCACTGCTGAGATAACCTTAATTTCCTCGGTGTTGGTGGCACTCATCATGCTCCGACTGGTAAGCAAGGTTTTAATGATCGTGGCGGTACTGGTGGTTCTGGGAATCTTTTTAACCTCAATGCCTCTTATGAATCGCTTAAGAAGCGAACAGAACGATTCGTTATACACTATGACGTTTTACGTTGTGATTGCGCTGACAATAATAATTACCCTATTCTACTGGGGGAATTTAAATGTCTAATGGAATAAGAAATATTATAATGGGATTTTCCCTGACAATATTCGCCGTAGCCCTATTCCAATCAACATATTTGTTCAAAGGAATGATATATCCTGGTATTAGCTACCTATACAATTATGTGGGGACAAACATAGCTCCCAACATGGTTACAGTAGTAGTATTTGACTGGAGAGGTTACGACACCTTGGGTGAAGCTCTTATTCTGGTAACTGCAGTAATTGCGGTTTTACTTGTCTTTGGAAGGGGTAGAGCCCGACTGGGAGGTAAATAAGATGAGCACTATACTCAAAATATTCGTATTACCTGCATCCCTGATTATCATGTGCTGGGGTGTACTCACCATTCTGGGCGGTCACATCACTCCTGGAGGAGGATTTCAGGGAGGTGCTATGATCGCAGCAGGATTTATATTCTGTTTAGTAGTATACGGGCTTAAAGAAAGTCCATTCCACCTTTCTCATGATTTCCTATCTGGAATAGAAAGTATAGGGGCACTGGCATACGTATTTCTAGGTATTGCTGGACTGGCATTTTCAGGCTTTTACCTATACAACCTGGGAGTAGATATTTACGGTATCGTCCCGGTCTTCATAAAAAACCTGTTTGACTACCCTGACCCCACACATGCCGGGATAATACCCTACCTCAACTTCGTGGTGGGATTGAAGGTTATGGTGGGATTAGCCGCAGTGGTTATAGCATTCATGGGATTCAACGAATACAAAGATGATTCAGAAGAAGAAACTGACGAAGCTGGATGGGAGATTGAATAAATGACATTCTACATTGGACCAATGGTACTGGGATTCCTCCTGGGATTCATACTGGGCAGCCGAATTAAAGAGAACCCTGAAAGTAAACTCAAATTTGACTCCACAGTTTACCTGATCTTCCTGATCATCGCAATCCTGGTTGCCTACTTCCTGGGCCCATTCCCCTATTATCAGGATGCTCCACTGGCCAGCGGTTTTGTAGCAGCAGCAGTGGGAATTATAATGGGTAAATTGATACTGGGAAGAGATAGAAAACCTGAAAAATTGGAGGATTAACCGGTTAATTGATGATTGGCCTACCTATCTAAATCCCTACAATCTAAATCTAATCATTAAAAAATATCTTAATAATCACCAGAGAAACAAAAAAAATCAACTTGGAAGGTAAATCATGTTTCTAACAACCAATAAATGCAAAGGCATTGGAGAATGCATCCAGGAATGCCCTACAGGGGCAATACGCCTGATCGATGGCAAAGCCTTCAGCTGCATAACCTGCGGTGCCTGCATGGAAGCCTGCCCCAACAGTGCAATCTTCCGCAACAAGTACGGAGGATACGTGGTAGACCGGGCTAAATGTAATGCCTGTGGTGTATGTGAACTCACATGTCCAGTTAACAGCATCCATATAGAAGATGGAGTGGTCAGGGGGATCTGTTCTCGATGTGGTATATGCGTCCCAGCATGTCCAGAGGCGGCCCGAATAGATGCATATGATGTTATTGAAGACAGACAGCTTAAATTCCTGGAATCCTTAAATCTCACAGTACAACCTCCCACCCGCTCCAAAAAAGCGGAAGAGGTTGCCCAAAGAACCAGCCTGGTTACCGACAATGAAAAATGCACACTCTGCCGGCGCTGTGAATATTACTGTCCCACTGAGGCCATAATGGTGGATGTAGAACCTCAGGGTAAATGCACCGAGTGCCGGGTCTGTGAAGATGTTTGCCCGGTAGGAGCCATTGAAAACTGTACCATAGACCCTGAAAAATGCACAGTTTGTCTCAAGTGCCTGAAAGAATGCCCCAACCAGGCCATATACGTGGATGACTTCCAGGTGAAGATCCGAAAACTGGAAGAAGATGAAAAACTGGAAGGAAAAATCATATCCTGCCTTAACTGTGGCTTATGTGCCGATGCATGTGAAGGTGGAGCACTTAAAATGATAAACGGGCACCTGCGCTATGATCCCACACTATGTCAGGATTGTGAAACCACTGCCTGCATTGATGCCTGTCCAGTAGGAACACTCAGACTCTCAGAAGACACTGAAAGGAAGATTAAAGGGTTCTGTGTTTCATGTGGTAGGTGTGTTAAGGCCTGTGACATTAACGAAGCACGCAGCTTCCAGCACGTTACCTGGGATGGTTCAGTCACCGAAGACTGCATATCCTGTGGAATATGTGCAGAAATATGTCCCAAGGATGCCATCACCCTCAAAAGAGGAAGCATTGAGGTGGACACTGAAAAATGTGTGTTGTGTGAAAAATGTGCCATTCACTGTCCTGTAAATGCAATACCCACCACCACCATGCGTAAAAAAACTATCAAGGAAGGGTTTGCCTTTGTGATGGATAAAATGTGCATGAACTGTAAGTTATGTACCAAGATATGTCCAGAAGAAGCCATAGCTGAGGATGAAAATGGTAAGATTGTGGTGGACGATGATAAGTGCATCTACTGTGGTGGTTGCAGCAATGCCTGCCCAGCCAGGGCCATACTATTTGAAAGGGAATTCGAGGTGGAACAATGACTAATCTGGTCCTTATATTCCTGGAAGGAGCTTACACCAACCTTAAAAGGATCCTATTTGCCAGTGACCGGGTCACGGATATGGACGTACGAAACATGATCCTGGAAGGGAGGGTAACACCCACCGACAAGGTGGCTGAAGTATCCTGTATTGGATGCGGTGGCTGCAGTAACGCCTGTCCCACAAAAGCCATAGAAATGGTGGACCTGGATGAACCAGTGGAACTAATGGAAGGATTGACCAAAACACAGTTACCAGTCCTTCATAGTGAAAAATGCGTGCACTGTTATTACTGTCACGACTTCTGTCCATTATATGCTTTATTTGGAGAAGCAGGAACCATACATCCCAATGATGTGGGAGAAGTCTCATCAGACATATCTGGGCTCCTTGAAAAGCCAGTGAAAATATCTGATGATAAAATAGCGTTTATATCACAGTACCTGGCCGATAACACCATTATAAGAAAAAGAAGGGAATAAAGAAAATAAAAGCATGTAAATGCTATAAATTAAGGGATAATACCATAAAATAAAAGATTACCATAATGAAAGATTTAAATTTACCATAAATCCATAAAATCTTTAAGAGGAATCATATGAGCCTGAAATCATATTCAAGGGGTCGAGCCGTACACGTGATGCTGGTGTATACCGGAGGATGCAACGGCTGTGACATAGAGATAGTTAACTGCATATTATCTCCCAAATTCGATGCAGAACAGTACAAAGTATTTTTAACCTGGAACCCCAGGGAAGCAGATGTACTGGTGGTCACTGGACCCGTAACCAAACACAATGAACAGCCCCTCCGAGAAATATACAAAGCAATACCCGAACCAAAAGCAGTGGTAGCTGCAGGAGCCTGTGCCCTCATGGGAGGAGTGTACAAGAATTGCCATGGGGATATACCATCCGAAGAAATCGCAGGACCAGTTGACAATATCATACCAGTTGATGCCAAAGTACCAGGTTGCGCTGTGCGCCCCCAGGATATAGTAGCCGGATTGGTATCAGCATTACCATTACTACTGAATGCGGACTAAAATTTGGAATTAAGAGAGTGTTTGTAAGTAAAATGGACCAAAATCCCAACTTAGCTCATCCGATCAGAAGTTCATAAAAAACCTAAATAAAAATCTTTAAATCATCAAAACTTAGCTCATCAAAATCTAATTGGTTAACCCAAAATTAATAAAAATCCTTAAATCATCAACTAAAAAACCGAGATATTATTTAAAACTCATGAAGGTGTAACATATGGACGATAACAAACAAAACCGGACGGTTATCGAGGCAGAAATTCCAATGGGGACTGTTCACCCTGCTGCACTTGAACCATACCGGCTCAGACTCTTTGTGGAAGATGAAATCGTCCGCGATGCGGAGATAACTGTAGGAGTTAATCACCGGGGAGTGGAGCGGATCATGGAAGGCCTGCCTGTGGAGAAGGCTAACAGCCTAACCGAGAAGATCTGTGGAATCTGCTCCAACAGCCACATCTGGAACTCCTGCCGAACAGGAGAGATAGCCCTGGGAATAGAAGTACCAGAAAGGGCAACCTACATTAGAATCATAATGGAAGAGCTGGAAAGACTCCACAGCCACTTACTCTACCTGGCCCACGGAAGCGAAGTACTGGGTCATGAAACATTTTCCATGCGCCTGTTCTACATCCGAGAAACAGTAATGGACCTCCTGGGCATGATTGGAGGGAACCGTGTGCAATACGGTTCAGCTGTACTGGGTGGAGTTCGCCCCCGATGTGAACTGGATGAAATGCGCTTACAGAAAATTACAGAAGGAATGGACTTACTTGAGGAGAAAATAACCGCATTCGCTGACAGATTTGTCTCTGACCCAATGGTAATGAGCAGAATCACAGGAGTAGGAGTTATCAGCCAGAAAGATGCCCTCAGACTGGCCTGTACTGGGCCCACACTGCGTGCTACTGGTGTTGCCAGGGACTTAAGGAGGGAAATGGAAGAGTACGATCCATTCGAGTTTGATGTAATCACCCAGGACGATGGGGATGTCAAATCCCAACTACTGATGAGGGTGTTTGAGAATTTTGAAGCCATCAAGATCATACGTCAAGCAGTCCGCGACCTCCCCGATGGCCCTATAACCAACAGGAGCTGGGAGATGCAGGACACACCCCTTACCAAGAGTTATATTGAAGTTCCCAGGGGAACACTTTACCATTCTTATTCCCTGGAAGATGGCAGGGTTAGAAACTGTGTCATACGAACCCCATCAATGGCTAACATTGGAGCCATGCAACATGCCTGTATAGGCCATCACATTACAGATGCCCAGCTTTCAGTGGTGCAATGTGACCCCTGTTTCACCTGCACTGACCGGGCAATTGAGATCATTAAGATATGAGGAGAATAAACCATGGACCTTACATATTCCCTAATAGCAGTAATAGGCACCCTGGTGGTGGCCTTCATAGTGAGTCTCTTCTTACCAGGCATTGAACGGAAATTCATCCATGCCAGGATACAGCAGAGGGTAGGACCACCCATTACCAGCCCCGGGATCATGGCTCCTTTAAAATTCTTCTTCAAACAGACCATAACTCCAGAATCCCCAATGCCCCGATTGTACAATGCATTACCACTCATAAGTCTGATAATTGTCGTAATCCTGTTGTTATTCCTCATCCCGCAGATGTACTTTGTAGGAGCACTGGCCAGTATAATTGCCCTGGTAGGATTCCTTAAGGTGGAAGAAATAATGTACATGTTCATGGGAAGCCTCTCCAGATCCGTACTTTCAGTACGCATGCCATTCCCAGATAAAGCCAAAGGAGCAGCACATCCTGAAACACCACAATCATTTTTCGAGGACCTGAGCAGTCTCCGAGCCTTCCGACTAATAGCATTTGGGTCATTCCCCTTGTACATTGCCATGTTCGTGGCAGTGGCCATGACTGGAAGCATCTACCTACAGGATATCATAAACTACCAGCAGGTACACGGACCCATACTCTTCACTGTGGCTGGAGTAATGGGAGCAATTGTATTCTTCATTGGATACATGATCCTCCTGAATGAATACCCATTTGCCATATTAAAGGGAAAACCAGATGTAGTTGAAGGACCCTACCTGGAATACGCAGCAAAATACAGGGCATATGTTTATATCACCCGTGGATTTTTGATGTTCACCCTGGCAACCCTGTTTGCCACCCTGTTCCTGGGAATAGCACCCAACATCCTGAACCCCTCATTCATCATCACCCTGATTGTGGCATTACTATTCCCAATGCTCATGGCAGTCCTCAGTGCATTCTCGCCAATATTCACATACAAACAGTTCTATCCAACTGTTGCTGGGGTTTCCATCATAGGAGTACTGGCCATAGTCGCAGCTTTACTTTAAAAAGCTTCAATTCAAAAATAGTTAATCCCTAAAGGTTTTTAACCCTTTATGGGATTTAAACCTTATAATATTCTGGAAATGAATTTATAAATAAAAATCATGGTGAAATGAAATGAAAATTGTGATAAGACCTCATCATATCATAAGTTTAGGGGGTTACATTGTGGAAACAGATTTCCCCTACCGGAATGTGATTGTGGTAAACCCCACAGCAGAGCCTATAAAACTGGAGGTTCCAGTATTTTCTGAGGAATGGATCGAAGAACAACGCCAGCTTGGGCTTGAACTCACCCCCCTCACGGAAGAAGATAACTACCTGAGTAACTTCCGTAAAGCCAAGGCCAAACTGGAAAAATTAAAGGCAGAAAAAGGAATAAAGGCAGAATAATAATTTAAAAAGCAATGCTGCCTTATTTTAACCTTTTATTTTTATTTATTTTTATTTTAATACGCAAAATATAGTCGGTTAAGCTATCAATTGTTTTTGTATTCACCGGAATTCATCAGATTCCTCTTCTTCAATCATTTTATTCTAATTCTTTTAGATTGGCCTGGAAAGATCGAGCCACTATTGGATTGGCCGCAGGTTTTGGTAATCCTAGTTCTTTTAAAACTGTCTTGCAGAATTCCATTGGTTCAGAAGATGAATTTTCTGAGGCAAGTTTTTCAACAATTTTCTTGATATTCTGAAGATAATCCAATGCTTCAACCATCCGCTGGTGTACATTTTCCCCTTTTTGAGGTTCATCCCATGAGGCTAACAGTAATTCCACATCCTCAACACCCATCAACATCTTAATGGATTGGATGGATCCAGTAAAGTCATCATAGATCGGTAAATCTCCCTGTATAGGCACTGCATCCCCGGTAATTAAAACCCTTTCAGATGGGATCTGTATGGAAATGGAACCTTTAGAATGACCCGGGGTGTGTATAACTTTCAAATTAATGTTGCTGCCTAACTCAACAACATCCATATCCTCCAAAACATGGTCCACCTTAACAGATCCTTCTACCAGGGAATGGAAATTGGGAACTGGTCTTTCCATAAACTGGAGATCCACATCTTCAATCCAGGATTTCTCACCTTCATGGGCTGCTATTTCACAACCAGATACTTTCTGGATAGATTGGGCAGAGCCAACATGATCTGGATGGGAATGGGTTAAGATCAATAAAGAGATTTCATCCGGCGTGTGTCCTGTTTTTTCCAGATAATCAAAGATGAATTTTTCTGAAGAGCTAACTCCACTATCTATCAGGCAGATTTCATCTCCAAATATCAGATAAGAGTAAACAAAGCGTTCCAGAGTTCCAGAGTCTGTTTTAACCTGGAATGGAATTTTAATGGCGTGAACGTGTTCTGTAATTTTCATAGATGAAATTGGATGTTGATCCTTTTTAAATTAACGGGAGGTGAATTTATTGGAGTTAAGTGAATTTATGGAGTGATTTATTGGATTTATTGGAGATTATGATGTTCAGGTGTGGTTGTGTTTACTTGTGATTTGTTTCTATCTACCCAGATTCGTGTTATGCAATGATTTAATTTTTATTAAAAGTTATGGGTAAGCCTTATTCCCATTTCATACGCTAGCCTGCAATCTTCTGGAAATATTTCGGCACGTCTTTTGGCTTTTTTATTGGAATCAAAACGATCAGCAACCACCTTGGAATAATCATTGAACTGATAGGTATCAAAGCTCATCAGCGATTCTGCAGAACCAAATAACATTTTAAGATAATTTTCATTAGTTTTGAACATGGTGGTGTAACCATATCCATCCAACTGCTCTTCCCTGATGTTCATGGTGTAAATGAACCCGGTTTTGATTTTATTGGGGAAGAGTGACTGGATGGGATCGGTGTAAGTCAAGTATGGAAACAGTAAACGTTCCAGGAAGGATCTCATTTCCCCGGTAACTGTTCCCAGGTAAATGGGAGATCCCAGTATGATTGCATCAGATTCTTCAATCTTTCTTAGGATAGGGGTTAAATCATCCTTCACTGCGCACCGCCCGTAACTTTTACTCCCCTTTGTTTTACAGGTGAAACAACTGTTACATCCTTTATAATCCAGATCATAAAGATTAATCAGTTCAGTTTCAGCTCCCTCTGACCTGGCCCCTTCAAGTGCATTTTCAAGGAGGGTTGCGGTATTCCATTTCTTTCTTGGACTTCCATTAAATGCCATAACCTTCATAGTGTGCCTCCATTTTAAAATTTAAAACCAACATTCTTATCTCTATACAATCACTCTTACCAACCAATCCACTTAATTTTATTCTTTACTTCTGTACGTGGTGTTGGATGGGGTGTTTCATCTGGATATCCTAAAGGTGTTACTGCTACTATCTCTTTGTCCGGGGAAATATCTAAAATACGGCGTAAATTACTCTCATCCCTCAATGGTCCTGTCATCCAGCAGGTACCCAGTCCCATATCTCCTGCAGCAAGTACCAGATTTTCCATGGCAGCACTTGCACTTTCCAGAAAGGCTTTTTGCTCCCGCGGATCCTCATTTGTTTCAGCTAGCACCACTATAACTACTGGGGCACCACCAAAATGAGCTGCAAACTTTACAAACTTTTCACTGGAAATTATTTCACTATCATTTTCCATTTTACTTATAAATTCTTCTATAACTCCTTTGTAACTATTACCCAGCGGTTTAAGTAATTCACCTGAGATAACCAGGAACTCCCATGGTTGTCTATTCATTGCAGATGGCGCCCAGTTAGCAGCATCTAATATCTTTAAAATATCCTCTTTATGCACTGATTGACTTTTATATCTCCTGATAGATCTTCTATTTTTAATTAAATCAAAAAATTCCATATCAATCATTTCCCTCATTTAATTTTGATAACTTCTTGTTGAAATCCATTATTTTACTTCGAGAGTGTATATTATCTGTAATTGTCAAAGTTTAATCCTTTTTTAGTTTTTTAAAGTAATATTCCACTTGTTAAAGAGATAAAACTTATCATTAGGTTGTTAAGTTAAGAAATTAGTTTAGTTAACTTAAATAAAAAAAATAAAGATGCTTAATCACAGCATCCTTTAACGTCTTTACACATTTCTTTTCCTTCTTTGGTACATTTTATTTCCATCCCATTTTCAGTGCGGATGATGGTTGCCACAGTTTTATCTCCGCAGACTATTTTGCATTCTTTGTTTTCCATTTTTTACCTCCAAATATTTTAACACTATTGGTTATCCGATAACATTATTTATATTTGTCGGTAATCCGATATTGGATTACAGATATTGGCTACCCAATATTGGATAACAAATATTTTTTAATGGTAGTGTTCATACCATGAGCATGAAATGCTGTGAGATGAAGGGTTTTTTAACCTATCTAATACTCTGGATTTTGAACAAAAATAACTTAAATGGGGCCCAAATCAGCAGAGAATTGGAAAAAAGGAGAGGAAACAAACCAAGCCCAGGTACAATATATCCTGCCTTGAAAGAATTAAAAAATAAAGGTTTAATAAAGATGGATGATGATAAAATTTATTCATTAACCGATGAGGGTCAGGAAGAACTTAAATCCGGCTGTGAATTCTTCTGCAAGATTTTTTATGATATGGAAGAGATGTCCAATTTTCCAAGATGATTATTTTTAGATTTATTCACCTTAGGATTACTTCACCTTAAATACTTAGGAATTCGCCTTAGATAATTAACATTTTAGGAAAATACGCCCAAAATTAATAATTAATCTACTGGTTAACCTAACTGGAAATTATTATTTTTGACTTTGGGAGTACCTTCGATATCGAAAAAATTAATATGGAACTTTTTTTCTCTATAAAGACATCATGTATGTTATTTATTACTCTCACTTTTAAAAAATCAATTCTAGAAGTAATTGGTTCATTAATGATGTTATGGTGGAATAACTGTTGATGATATCTTTTTTTTAAAGAAATAAGGTTTTTTTCAGGATATTCAAAAGCCCAGCTCTTGCACATGGTGATTTAAAGCCATGGATCAATAGCATCATCATCCTAAATAGTTATATTTTTTATAAATAAGTCCTAATAACGTTTGGTTTGCTTAAAAAATAAACCAATAAAGCTTATTCAAATACGACTTTTCAAAACCGTTAATTAATCCGTTAAATTGAAAAAAAAGCCTTAGAATAGATTTTTTTGGTGAAATTCCATCAAAATATTTATATAGTATGGGAACTGATCAATTGTTGTCCAAATAGCGTCCAATATCTAAAATAAGATGTTAGCGGACACGGAGGCGGTATAATCTATGAAATAATTATATTTTCAGTGTTAACTTTCATTAGTTTGGCACTACTTTCTCACATCAGCAGTTCTGTAGTATCTGGTGATGAGATGGCACCCTTCAGTGAGGTAGGATCATGAATGAAAAATTAAGCAGGGTGCTGCTGTTAATGGGTGTAATGTTAACGGTAACGATTGTGGTGGCATTGGCACTTTATGCATCTGGAATTTCAGAAAATAATTCTAACTTGGCAAAAGAGGAGGTAACTGCGATGGATAATAACACTACAAATAACAATACCACTAATTCATCCAATAAAAATATTAAAAATTTAATATCTCCGGCAGAAGCTCAGGAGATAGCAGAAAAATTCATAAAAGAACCAGGGGCAACGGCAGGAATACCTAAATGGGATGAATCCGGTCATGAAATGGTTTACATAGTTCCAGTGGTAATCAACGGAACTAATGTGGGAGAAATAACCATAAACGCCCTTACAGGTGAGAATATGGGTGGTGCAGGAGGAGTGTCCTAAGGGACATTTTCCTTAACTTCCCTTACTGGATCTTAAATCTTCAATTAGAATTAGATATGTTCTCAGATTCTTCTTTTAAAGCAAGGTTCATTAGTTCAAAACCAGTCTTGGTATTTTTTAGCAGAGTGGATCCAAAGGGAACAAACAATCCAGAAAATCTTTCTTTTTGAATAAACAAAGTTTTATGCTCATTTATTTCCTCAGTGGTCCAGATATGTTCCCCATCAAACAGTTTCCGAATCCATAATACTCCCAACCATCTCAATTTTTTTCCTGGCTGATACTCTAAAATTTTTGGCTTAATTGTCATTCCATTGGAATTAGGTGGTTGTATAAAAGCTTCAAGGATACTTCCTTCCTGGAGATTTCCTGAAATCTTTTTCATAAATGGATTCCAATTTTGAAACTTATCAAAATCAGTCAATATGTCCCACACTGTGCTGGCTGAGGCATTTATCTCGATTTCGGTATAAATTTCTTTCATAACTTTATTCTATTTTTTATATCACTTAAAATTTATTTTCAAAAAAAATTAAAAATAATATAATTGGGGCCTTTTTTTGCAGTTTCTACAATCTCATTTGTTGTAGTTTCTTTTTCCTAGTTTTCTGTAGTTTCCAGAATCTTCCGTGCCACCCTCAAAGCCATGGCCGCAGTGAGTAATATGGTGGGAAGTCCCTGAGAACGGGGGGCCAGGGAAAGATCAGCCACCCACAACCCTTCTGGAAGCCAGGATGGTTTCATACTTGGTACGTCCTCTTTTTTAAGCGGTACAGTTCCCCCCAGATGTCCTCCGTTATGAACGCCTCTGACAAATGGACCAGAAATCCCAGCACCTTCCATTACTTCCTGGGCCTGGCTGATGGCAATATCCAATCTCTCCTGGTCATGACCAGTCAGTGGTTTATCAACGGTTCCATCAGCATAAACCGTGCCCTGTTCAATATCTGCCAGTTTAACCATTAATCCAACCCTATCCTGGATTGGAACCTTTCTCCATGGTTTGTGGAAGTAGTGGGAGAGAATATCAGGATATGGGGATAAAATGTAATCTTCATGTTTGGTGTACCATGCCATGGGTGGCTCTTCCAGCTGTCTGGCTCCGGGCAAGGTTCCTCCCAGGGTTAACACTATGTCCACCCACAAGTGATCTTCTGCCTTTAAACCAGAGTTTTTAAGTATCTGGGCAGTTCCAATACCTCCAGCAGATAGAACAACCACATCTGCCGGGTATTGTTTATTGTCACTGGTTATAACTCCAGTTGCTCTACCATTTTCAGTGGTTACCTTTTCCACTGGAGATTTACTCTGGAGACGTGCACCTTTGTTCACTGCTTCAGCCAGGAATTTTCTGGAATCCCATCGTGCCCCACGGGTGCATCCCAATTCACAAAGACCACAGTAATTACAGCGGGCCATATCAACAACTTTAGGGGTTGGTTGTGGGTTCAAACCCAAATCTTCAGCTGATTGGAACATTTTACGAGTGACTGGTCTCCAGGTTTCAGTGGGAATTGTTGTGGGAGTTAATTCACCCTCAATTTCATCATATTCTGGAGTTAAATCCAGGCCAATCTCTTTTAATCCCCGATCAGCTCTTACCAGATTTCCGCAGGCCAGGACGGTTGAACCGCCTGTTGCAAGGCCCCTTACCAGAACCAGTTCAGGGGATGAACGCTGTATGTTCATGGGTGGGAAGAAATGTTTAAAAGTACCTTCCCCTCCCAGTAATCCGAAACGTCGCAGGGGTTCAGCCCAGGATATATGTCTACTGAAAGGCTTGAAAGGAGGACCTGCCTCCAGTATTAACACTTCAAAACCTTTTGATTGTAATTCACGGGCTACAGTAGCCCCTCCTGCCCCACTACCCACTACTATAGCTCTCATAATTTAATCTCCTAATTTAATCTCCTAAAGTAATTTTCAAAGTAATTTCCTAAAGTAATCCCAAATTAATCTCATAATTTAATTCCATTTGATTTACTAATGGTTTCTATTTTAACAGGTGCTAAACACTCAAAACACCCTTCAGTTATCCTTTTGGTAAATTTGATCTTTACATGGGGATTTAAACCCTGCACCACGCCTTCATCCGCCGCACTTAGTACGTGGCAGGTGTCGGGAGTATAATATTCTGCCAGGTTACAGTGACTGACAAACATGGTTATTTTTCCATTTTCACCTTCTTCTTCAACTTCTTTAATGCTGAATTTGATTCCCAGTACATCATATAAAATCCTGGCAGCAGTGAAAAGATCATCAATACTCTCTCCAACCCCTAAAATTCTCTTGAACTTAACTCCCAGGGATAAACCTTCATTGAACATGGCTTTTCGCCCTTTTTTAATGGCCTCTTCACGCCCCATTGTACTTACCATTCTTTCAACCAGTTTATTATGAGTGGTGGCCATTATTTTTCTTCTTTCATCCAAATTTCCCTTTAAAACCATATCGTGATGTTTTATATTAGATTTTAAATCCTCATCAGCCTGGTCATCCAGCAGTTTTTCCAGGCCACTGGTAGTTTGATGGGCCAGTTCATCCAGGCCCCTTTTTTGGAACCATTCTGGAGTCCAGAGGGATATTATTCTCAGTTTAATTCCCATTAGCTGCCTCCAGCTGGCCAAGGTGTAGAATAAGAGGGTTGGGGGCGCCCTGGTAAAGCGCATCAATCACATCCTGGTAACGCTGGGTGATAATCTCTCTTTTCAGCTTCATATTGGCGGTGAGGTCTCCACCATCAATGGAAAGATCATTGGGGAGTATACCCCATCTTTTAACCTGTTCTGGGTGTGAAAGATCCTGATTAATTTTATGGATGGTTCTTTCTATTTCCAGGGGATCGTAATCATCTTCCACCCAGATAAGTGCAATGAGGTATGGTTTACCTTCACCCACCAGCATCACCTCACTGGTCCCTGGAGCATTGCGTAGTAATGCTTCGATACGTAGGGGGTCAATGCTCTTACCGTAAGAGTTGATTATGAGTTCTTTCTTCCGCCCGGTTATAACCAGACTGCCCTCGGGTGTTATAAAACCAATATCTCCACTTTGAAGCCATCCTCCCTTCTTGGGAGGGGTTACATCCGATTCAAAGTAACCCGGTGTAACCTGGGGCCCCTTAACCAGCACTTCTCCATCCCTGGCTATTATTATATTGGTTTCAGGCAGTGGTTCTCCAACGGTACCTATCCTGTTGGCCCCCCTCCGGTTCAATGTCACCAGGGGTGCCTCGGTTAAACCGTAGGCATTGTGGATCTCCACACCCAGTGAATGATAATCAAGGATTAGGTGCTGGCTGGAAGTAGCAGAACCAACTATAAGTTGAGAGCAATGATCCAGACCAGCTTTGCCTAAAAATAACCTTTTCATCACTGGTTTTAAAATTTTCTTCCGTATTCCTGGTTTTAAATGGATGTAATGGCTGCCCATAAATGAATTCTTCAACTGGGACCATAACTTCTCATAGAAACGGGGTACTGAGAAGAATATGGTTGGTTTTGCCTGGGGAAGGGCCGAGGCCAGATCACCGAAGTCCTCCAGGAAATATATCTTCAGGGGAGCCGGGGCATAATACGGAGAAAATGTCCCAAGTATACCCTCAACAACATGATTCATGGGTAAAAAGGATAGATAACGTACTTCACGATTTCGGTCTTTCCATGGGGGTAGTGAGGCCATACTTTCTGCCATCCACCTCAAATGTTCCTGGTTGAAGGTAACTCCCTTGGGTGTTCCAGTGGTGCCTGAAGTGTAACGGATGGTTGCCAGGTCACCGAAGTCAACTGGGGCTTGAATAAGTGAATTATTTTTAATCTTTTGGTGATCTTTACCCTTTTTGAGGAATTCGGACCAGGATACAATACCGCTGGGTATTGATTGTGACTCCCTGCAGAAGGAAATCATCTCCAGGCTGATATCCAGTTCCGATAGGCGTTTCATAAGGTGAGGAGTCCCAACAAACAGAATTTTCGCTTTGCTGGTTTTTAGAATATTTTCTATCTCTTTTGGGGGGCTGGTGTAATATAATGGAACACTGACTGCTCCTAAAAGGCCGATAGCCACCTCCAATGTAAGGTAACGAGTGCTGTTTAAGCCCACCAGGGCCACCCGATCCCCCCGACCAACACCAGACTCTTTAAGAGAATTGTAAGATGAGATGATATCTTCACGCATCTTTGCTGCGGATTTCTCCTGGACACCATCAGGGGTGATATCATAATATTTCACAGGGTAGCTGCGACTTCCCAAGCGATATAAAACCTGTTCATGAACGGTACGCTCTGAACGATGGAAAAATCCATGGTAAACAGCATACTCCAGGATGTGAGGTAAATATTCCTCCCATTTCAGGTTGTAATCTCCTAAAAAATTATTGATATTATCCCGGCTGAAGGTGTGTTTTTCATTCAGATAGGGTGCCAGTGTGAACAGGGTATTTAAAATCCCAGATTGGGGTCTGGAAGATCGGGCGGATATCCTCTGGATTAGGGGTGCTACTGGTATGAAAATTGGTTGGGGAAGCTTAAGATCCAGTTTATCCTGCGCCCATATCCGTACCTGTTCCAGGAGTTGGCTAATGGTTGGTAAAGTCTCCTGGGGTGCAGTTAAGTGGAATGTTTTCCCTTCCGCTTCCCGGTTGAAGGTTAAATTACCCACGGCATGGGCAACGTAATCAACTGGGACCATATTCAGGGTGAGGTTGGAACTGGTGGGAATGAATCTCAGTTTACCATTTAAATAGAGTTTAAAAAGAGCGTAAACAGTGTTGAATGTTTTTATATCCCCAGTTTCCGAATCTCCAACCACCATCCCTGGTCGGAAGATGGAGTAGGGTACACCTGATTTTAGGACAGCTTGTTCTGCCTCATATTTACTTTCCTCGTAGTTACTCCAGAAGTCTGTTGTAACTTCATTAATTTGATTAACATTAGCTTCATTAGCTTCATTAAAATTAACTTTAGGTATAAATTCAGGGTCTTCTAAGATGAGGCCCTCTCGTTTACCTGCCACGTATGCGGTGGATAAGTGTGAAAAACGTTTAAAAATACCATTTTCCTGGGCCTGGACTGCTAGTTTTAGGAGGTTCCGGGTACCTTCCACATTGGTCTTCCTGAGATCTTCCAGGGGTGCGTGGAGACGGAGATCAGCAACGGTATGAATGATATGGGTTAAGGTCAAAACAAGATTCTGGTAATCTTCATCAGCCATCCCCAGATCTTCTAGGGTAACGTCACCGGGTATGACTGTAACCCGATCATTCAGTGCTTCTTGAAGTTCTCCCCAATCATACCATGACCTTTCAAGACGTAACCTGGCAGTTTCTTTATCTTTAGCTCTTACCATGGCTATAATTTCTATTTCAGGGAGGTAAATTAGCTGGCGGGCGATCTGGGTTCCCAGGAATCCATTTGCTCCAGTCAGTAGCACACGGGTTTTCATTGTTTCTGCCATATTATTCTAACCTATCTTAGTATTCTAAATCTATCTCCGTATTCTAACCGGTCTCAAGTATTCTAACCTATTCAAGTGCCTTCATTTTATTTTGGATTTTATTTTGGATTATTAACCTATCTTCATTTAAGAGATGAAATATTTTTTTCTTTAAGGAACTCTCCCAGTAAGATTCGGTTCTTTTGGGATAGAGTTACCTGTTCCTGCAATCCTTCTTTCAGCATATCTTTCTCTAAATCACCATTTGCTAAAAGTAAATCTATGGTTCTTCTGAGATCTTCCCATAAATTGGGGGCATCGTGGCATATAAAGTAGTCTTGGTAAAGCTTGAGATCCTGGTAGAGTGAAGTTAGCCTGGGATCATGGGCCACTGCTATCTGGGGAACACCAGCACGGAGAGATAAAACTGCAGCATGATAACGTGAAGTGACCAACAAATCCAGATCAGAAAGCATACCCGTCATCTGGGATGCATTGTACTGGCCAGAGGAGATTATCCTGCATTGGTCTTTGTTTTTCATTTTTCCCAGAATATCCTCAGCCAGAGGGTGGTCCAGTTCTTCCATACAGATGAGGGCAACACTCTTGCCATGTTTTTTGATTATCTCATCTGCAGTTCGGGCCCATCCTTCAATCAGTTTTTCACGTGTGTTCTTCCGTTCTGTGGAACGGGAAAAATAATAAGGCCACTTGTAAAGATCTTTTTTGCGTCCCCACGGTCGGATAACCACTGGCCATAGGGAAAAATCCACCACAGCCAGACCAACTACACCATTTGAAGATTCGGGCCATATTCTATTTAAGAAATCATGGTCTTCTTCTTCCTTGAAGGTGTACGCACAATCTGCAGTGGAGGTTATGGGTGCAGTTACCCCGGTCTTTTGAAGTTTTTCCATGGCGTGCCTGGTCCGTGTGATGATGAGATCAGTTTTACTGGCCTCCCTTTTAACCAGCCACCTGTTCAGGGAGGATAGCTCACCAGCATCCACTGCATAAGCCAGGCATGGTTTATTATGGTGATGAGCACGGTTAGTGGCCCACAGGAATGCCCAGAGGAGTGCGGAAGTCCAGGTGTCCATGTAACAGCTTCCTTCAACCAGGAGTACCAGGTCGTGTTGTTTCACCAGCTTGTCAATGGCAAAGAAAAAGATTGAAGGAATGGGAGCAATGTGCAAGTGTTCATCTTCTGCAAGGTAACGGCGCAAGTTCTCTTCATTTAATGTGGGAACGGTGATCTCCACAGTGGGTCCCAGTAAACTCCTTATATCTTCGATTATTGCCAGTAGTCTGGCTTCGGAGCCGGTGTTGTTGGCACCGTTATATCCAACCAGGAGAACCCGGGGCCCAGTTGATTTTCCCCCGGATTTTAAGTCATGGTTGGCAGTGTTATTTTCCATATTAATTCCCTGAAATATTCTTGAACGTCTTCTAATAATCAAAACTTCTAATAATCAAAAATGTCCTTTTAATAACCAAAAATTCCCTGAATATATTCTAATAGATTAAATCATATCCTAATAAATTAAATAATGATTTAGGCCATTAATTGGACATTAAATTTTTCAGGGTAGTGTTTATTCCACGTACACTTTGATTTTGGTTTGTTCTTCGTCATCGATGACATCGACAATTTTACCCTCTGCCCCATTTTTAATGGCATCTAAAATCTCATCAAGGTCGATGTTGTCCCGCCCAGAGTCATTAAATTTGGGATCGTATTTTTTGGCCAGCTTCAACCCCACATCCACCAGGGAAATGGGTATATTCACGTTCACTTTTGGCTGATCATCCATGGTGTACACCCGAACCTTTAACCATTTAACATCCTTTCGAGGGACAATTTCCTCTTCATTACTCTCTAGGGCAGCTAAAAGCTCTGTTCCTTCTGCTGCAGTGATCTTTCCATCTTCCACCATTTCCAATATCTGAATTTTCTCTTCTGATACATTTTTAGACATTAAAAATCCTCCTAACTTACCATCACTCATCTTACGCCCAACCATTATTTACTCAACAACTTTAAAGCTTCGTCTTTGCTGATTTCTCCCTTACTGAGCTTTTCCAGGATTTCCTTCTGGTTAACGGCTGGTTTTTCCAGCTTATAGCCCAGGGTGGAAATCACTTCATCCAGCTTATTCCTTACCGTGGGATAGGATATGCCCAGTTCTTTTTCTATTTCCTTGATATTGCCTCTGTTTTTGATGAAAACCTCAACAAAGTATTTTTGTTTTTCGCTCAACCTGCAGAACTTGCATAACTCGAATTCACCCCGAATAGTTGTTTCACAGTTTTTACAGTATATCTCGGTGATTTTGGTTTCACTTTCACAGATGGGGCAGCTTCCTGGTACTTCACGTTTCAAATTCATTCAACTCCTTGACTTAACCCTGCTTACTCCTTGACTTAACGCTGCGTTTTAATCAAACAGTGTAGATCTTCACCCTTACTTTTTCCTTGTTTTCATCCCAGGTATCGATGTTCACCAGTTCAAATGGTTCTTCCTGTTCCAGATGTTCCAGGATCATTTCAATATCCTGGGGAGTGAGGTTCTCCAGTATGGCATCCATACCGGGTTTACCAGACTTCATTTTACCATTCCTGATTTTAGAAGGGCCGTATTTAAATGCCATTTTTGAAATCCATCTCAACGTTGAAAAACGTAACGCTGGAATGGGAATCGAGAATTTAGAAGTTTTTACATGTATTTTTAACTTTTTAGCCTTCATTATCCCACCTAAAATAGTAGAGTTCCTGAAGGTTCCCTACTTGGTTATTCAATAATTCTAATTAATACTATATAAAATTATTGATAATCTTAATTAAAAGTTCAAAAATATCAATATTTAAATTAATATTTTCAATGTTAGTGGGGATTTACTGATCTTTTTTCTCTCCAGGTCCCATATCCCTCATCATGAAAAAAATCACCCTTAACATGATTCCAGTCACAGCTTTAGTTAAAAAACCTACTTTGGCGGGTTGATAGTATTTCTTACCCTGGTAGAACTGGTAGTCTGCTGGCATGTACTCTTTAACGTCCCTGGAAATAGTCTGGAAGATCCGGAAACCCATATATTCCTTAATACTCACGTTTGGCGATCCTTCCTGTTCCATGTATTTCAGGGATTGGTCAAATTTCTGCACGGATTTTTGCAGTGATTTACTGTTTTTCTTTTCTAAACCCTCTGTTGCAGGCCATGGTGCGGTGGTAAGACTACATTTACCTGCAACCTTGTATCCCCAGGCTTCGGTTATCAGTTCCATGTACTCAAGAGTTTCTTTAGCTCCTATTCCTCCGGTGGTACACAGGACCATTGCCTTCTTACCGTGGTATTCTGGTCGGTGGCAGAGGTAGGCTACCCGGTCAATGAAGTTTTTCATTAGGGCGGTAACAGTCATGACGTAGACTGGTGAGACCATGACCAGGCCATCTGCTTGGTGCATTTTCTCCTGGATCATTTGCCGGTCATCTTTTAGGGGGCAGAATTCGATTCCCCGGGATATACAGTTGAAACATCCCCTGCATTCCTGGAGATCGGTATCTTTAAGGAAGAGATATTCAAATTCATAATCTCCTCTGGTTTTCATTTCTTGTTCCAGTTTACAGGCGGCCTGGTAACTGTTTCCCTTTTTTCGTGGACTTCCAATGATGGTTAAAATTTTCATATTTTCACACATTTACTGATTTATAACATCTTTTTTAGATTTTAATGGCATTTAAGAAGAATTCATTATGGTTGACCATTTTTTCCATGGCCATTTCAATAAAAGAATTGAAATCTTCGTCGTACCTCAGGACGTAGTACTCGAAGAACAGGTAGATTGGAAAGGAGAAGTATTCATGGGCTAGTGTCCGTGGATTCAATGGTTTGATCATCTTCTTTTCGATCATCATCCTGAACGTATTCTCCCAGATATCGATTGGGGCGTCTAAAAGTTCTTTTTTGAAGAATTCCCTTATTTTATCGTTGTGATAAGTTTCAATGGATACCAGGCGCCATATCTTCTCCATCTGAGGAGTGTTGATACTTTCCATGTACATCCGGGCTCCTTGCTGTAGATATGCTTCTGGGCTTTCTTCCAGGAGAGCAGATTCTTCTTCCTCAGAAAAGACGCTCTGGTGAAGTTCATTCATGAAATAGTCAATTATGGTGTCCAGAATAGCCTCTTTATTTTTGTAGTGATTGTAAATTGAACTTTCCCTTATTCCGACCTCGCGAGCTATTTCCCGCACACTAACCGCATCAAAACCCTTCTGTGAGAATAATTCCAGGGCCACATCGAATATTCTTTCTTTGGTAGGTTTGGGTTCTGCTCCTGCTTTTTGATTTTTCATGGTAACACTTCTAATTTAACTAACGTTCGTTCGTTAAATAAAAATTGGTATCATAATATATAAAACTAACGTTCGTTCGTAAGTGATCTTGAAAGAATTTAGGAGATCTTGAAAGAATCTTTAAAAATAAAAAATTGCAACCTTACTAAAAATTTAAAAAAAGAAATAAGAATTATTCAGGTGGGAAAACTTCAAAGAACAATTCCCTAAATTCACCAATGAATTCTTTAGGGAATTTTAAACCAACACAGATTATAAGAACCCCGGTTCGAAGGGTTCCCTCCTCATCATTGGGATCTTCCATTAATTCTTCATCAAAAACCAGATTTACCCGGGACTTCTCCTGAAGGAAATCCCACAGAGTCTCTTTTTCAGGGGATTTTCCTTTTTCTGCGATGTTATTACGGAGGGTTAGCTGTAAAAATCTCTCCCACTCTTCATATTCGCAAAATTCAATCCACACGGACCCCTTGTAATCAATACATGAATTGCAGGTTTCCAGTTCCCAGTGAAAGAAGTTTTTTATAATATCCTCCATTCCCTCATCCACTAAAATATAAAAATCATCATCAAGTTTAAGTTCTACCTGTTTATGTCCCATGTAATTCCTCCTAATTATTAAAAATTCTTCATTATTGATGGAATTTTCCTTGGTCATATATTTAAAAAAGAAGTATTTACCTTCTTCTAACCACATTATTAATGGTAATAGCTATTAGGAGTAAAACTGGCCAGATTTCCAGCCTACCCATCCAGAAATCAATAATGAATACTATTTTAACCAGTACGGGTGAATCTGGAGTCATGATTCCGCTGGAAAGTCCCACGTTACTCAGGGCAGAGGCTACTTCGAATATCACCCTGGAAATATCGGGATAGTAAATCAGGACGATGATTACACTTACAATGTATACCACCAGGTAGGTGGATAGAAATGCCCCGGTTAATCTTAAAACATCATCAGTTATCTGCAGTTCAGTCACGTGGTGTAATTTTTTGGCCATAACTGCTTTACCTGGTAATATGAATGATTTCACCTGCCAAGATATTCCTTTAAGAAGTATTCCCACTCTGAGCCACTTAATACCCCCACCGGTAGATAGGGATCCGGCACCAATGATCATTAGTATGGTCATGAGGAAGGTACCCAGACCAATCCACTTACTCAATATGTCCGGATAGAAAGCGGTTTGCAGTCCGGTGGTGGTCACGGCTGAAACCACCTGGAAAAGGCTGAACCTCAAGTTAAGTAGGAAATCATTCCCGTAAACCTGATTGTTATAGAGCATGAAGGTCACCAGGGCCGTGGAAATTATTATAAGACCAAAAGCCACCTTTGTTTCTATATCTTTAAAGTATTCCCTCCAGTTCCCTTTAAGGACAGTGTAGTGCAGGGCAAAGTTGGTGGCACCGATCATCATCACGATCATGGCTACCAGTTCTATCCAGAAGCTGTTGTAGAACAGGATACTGGAGTTATGCATTCCAAACCCTCCGGTGGATAAAGAAACGAAGGTGTGGAATACAGAGTCAAACAGTGGCATTCCTGCGGCTAAAAATAGGAGAATTCCGATTCCAGTGAACAAAAGGTATATGTAAACAATAATTCTGGTGGAATGCTTAATACTGGGTACAACTCTTTCTTCTCGGCCTTCTGCCAGGTAAAGGCGCATCACATCAGCACCGGTGGATCTTAAAAGTGCAAGAAGAAGGAATATGATTCCAAGACCACCAATCCACTGGGTAAAAGCCCTCCAAAAATTCATGGTATATGAAACTGCATCCAGGTTGGAGTACATGCTGAAACCGGTGGTTGTAAATCCAGACATGGCCTCAAAATAAGAGTTAAGATAAGATAAATCCCCGGAAAGATAGTAGGGTAAAGCTCCCAGTGCACAGGCAATAAGCCATATGATGGTGGAGAAGATCATGGCACTTTTCAGTGTCATTTTAATTTCAACTTTAAACAGTTTCACCAGAAGAAAACCAATAATCATGCTTATAATGGCAGAATAAAGAAAAGGAGTTATATATTTCGGTTCATTATAAATAAAAGTGATTAATATGGGAATTAACATTGCGGCTGCCAGCAGTATGCACACATTCCCGGTATGGTGCAGTATAGTCTTAACTTCTCTTCTACTCAAGCGGTGAATTTGTTGCATGTAACCCCTTACCCTCAATTTAATATAACCGTTAGTGGTAGATCAGACTAGCATATAATCTTTGTTGTTATATGAACAATTTGGAAACTTTATCTCAATATCAAGGGTTCAAAAACTAAAAAATCAAAATAATAATCTTTAAACACATTATTATCCAAATATGTGCATATAAAGAGGAAAAAAACATGAGAAGAAGTGATAAGGAGATTAAAGATCCGCAAATCCTCCATAAAATATTAAACCAATCTGAGGTATGCAGGATAGCTTTATGTGATGGTGAAGAGCCTTACTTGGTACCCATGAACTTCGCTTACAGTGAAAATCGGTTATATCTTCACTCTGCAACGAGAGGGCGTAAGATCGATATTTTGAAGGAGAATAACAACATTTGCTTCCAGATGGACATCAAAACCCAGATGGTGAGATCCGAAAATCCGTGTAACTGGGGAATGAAATATCTGAGTGTAATTGGTTCGGGTAAGGCCCATTTAATAGATGACCTTCAGGGAAAAAAGGAAGCCATGGATATAATAATGGCTAAATATTCTCAAGAATCAATTGAATCTGATGAACAATTATTTGAATACTCTGAACAATCCCTGAACAAGGTACTGGTGATAAGAGTGGAAGTAGAAGAAATAACTGGCAAAAAATCAGGGTATTAATCATGAAACATGTCAAATCAGTGACTGATGATTAGTTTTGGATTTATTTATTTGGATTAATTTTAAATTTTAAAGTTAAAGTGACTAATAAAGATAAGGAGTGGTTTAACATGGAACGGTATAACCGAGGCTGGGAAAAACTTAAGGAAATTGATGGGGAAGCTGGAGAAGCAGTGGTTGAAAGTTTAGAAGATATTGCACCGGATCTGTCCAAGTACGTGATTGAATTTTCATTTGGAGACATCTACTGTAGAACGGGAACCACCCTGAAAGAAAAGGAAATTGCAGTGGTGGCAGGATTAACTGCCATGGGTAACGCTACTCCACAATTAAAGGTCCACATCAATGGGGCACTGAATGTGGGTGTTTCTACAGAAGAACTGGTGGAAGTTATCCTGCAAATGTCATCCTACAGTGGATTTCCCAGTGCTATAAATGGGATCAACGCCCTTAAGGAAGTTCTACAGGAGAAAAATATTGATTTCCAGCCAGTAACTGAAAAACAGGAGGGGGATCGTTTTAGCCAGGGTGCAAAATGGCTAGGAAAGCTGGATGATAATCAGGTGAATGTTTTAAAGGAGAACTTCCAGGATATAGCTCCGGACCTAACCGAATTTGTGGTTGCATTTGGATACGGAGATATCTACAGTAGAAAGAATCTGGACCCTAAACTCAGACAAATTGCCACAATCGCTGCCCTCACCTGCATGGGCACAGCACAACCACAACTGGCCTTCCACATCAGGGCAGGTTTAAACGTAGGTTTAACCAGAAAAGAGATAATTGAAACCATCATTCTCATGGTGGTTTATGCTGGGTTCCCTGCAGCTATAAATGGTATAAATACTGCTAAAGAAGTCTTCAGCACATTCTAATCCTTAAATTTTTTCCTACTTTACTTTTTCTACTTTATTAATAAAAACATGACATATTATTATTGAACATTATTGAAAATGGATCTATGGTATTGATATGGATTGGGGGATGTGAATAATGGCAGAGCTACCAGAACTCATTATACTGGCTGGACAGATGGATAAGGAACTATCATCAAAAGAGTTTCAGCAGGGCGAACTTCGCCAAGAAAAATCTTTAAACCTGACCGCAGACGAATTTATTCAGAAAATCAAGGGTAAAAAGGTAATTAAGGTTTACAACAAAGGTAAATGGATTTTCATCCAGTTATCTGATGATTATCATCTACTGCTGAATTTGGGTATGGGTGCCGACATTCTCTACCATGAACCTGGTGCGGATTTACCAGAGGAATACCAGTGTCTTTTTCAGTTTACCGATGGATCCTCCTTTTCATGTAAATTCTGGTGGATAGGACGGGCAGAACTCCTGCAGGATGAGGAATTACCCCAGCATAAAGCCACCAAAGATATTGCAATTTCACCCTTGGATGCGGAATTCACCACCGAACACTTCAGGGAACTATGCGGGGCACGCTCCCAGATTAAAAACCTCATCCTGAACCAGAAGAAAATCGGGGGCATAGGGAATGTATACATCCATGATATTCTCTTCCGGGCAAAAATACATCCTAAAAAGGTAGCAAACACTCTGGAAACCTGTAAAGTTGACAAGTTACATGACATGATCCAGGAAAACCTTAAAAATGCCATTGAAATAGGTGGACTGGCCTATGAAAAAGATTTCTATGGTCAGAACAATGGATTTGATCGGGATTACTTCCTGGTAGCTTATAAAGAGGGTGAGCCCTGCCCTAAGTGTGGTGGCACCATTGAAAAGATTAAAACCGGAAGCACATCTTCATACATCTGTCCCCACTGCCAGGAGTTGTAAATTGTCACTTAATACCATAATCGATAGTTTAATTTAGAAAGTAGGTTAGATTAAGAAATAGGAATTTTTTAAGCAATAAGATTTTTGGAGTCATTTTCAGGAGATAATCAGTAATGGATGAAATTGCCATAAATATCAGGGCTGTTAACCAGCCAGGAGTCTTGCGAGACATTACAGAATTAACTGCCATATGTGGGATTAATATAACCTACACCCACCTATTTGTCGAGGACAAAGACCATGCATCACTTTATCTGGAGTTAGAGGCAGTTAAGAACGTGAGTAGGTTAATAGAGAATATTAGAAAGGTAGAAGCAGTTAGAAGTGTTGAAGAATGCCCCACACTTCAGGATGTTTATGGTAAAAGAATTATCATCATTGGTGGCGGTGCACAGGTAGCCATGGTGGCCCAGGGTGCCATCACCGAGGCTGACCGTCATAACATCAGGGGAGAACACATCAGTGTGGATACCATACCCCTGGTAGGTGAAGAAGACCTATCCGAAGCAGTATCTGCAGTGGGACGACTGCCAAGAGTAGGAGCCCTGGTTCTTGCCGGTTCTCTCATGGGAGGGAAGATCACCGAGGCCATAGATAAAATAAAAAAAGACCATGAAGTCATAGTAATCAGCCTCAACATGCCCGGCAGTGTAACTGAAAAGGCAGATTTGGTGGTAACTGACCCCATACAGGCTGGAGTGATGGCAGTAATGTCAGTAGCAGACACTGCTATATTCGACATCAAACGACTCGGTCAAAAGAGATTTTGAATCAAAATTCTAATTTATTTTATTTTAAATCAAAATTCTAATTTATACTTCATAAAAAAAGGATTTAGAAGATCTCCCAAAAGAGATCTTTTAATAATTTTAAAAATTACTTTTTCGAATTTAAACTATTTCTGTTTAAATTTAAACTTATTTTCTGGTTCTTATTGTTGACTTGAAAGTTAAATGATAGTTTTTAACTCATTTCTATGGCTCTGATGAGTCTACTTGCCTCGTTTTTTAGTTCAACGTCAGTAATATCCCCACTTTCCCGGACTTTAAGAGCTAACTGCAGAACCTGTGACACATCATTTGGTTTGAGGTTTTCAGCCATGTCCAGATAGGTTTGCCCCTCTTTGTCCTCAACAACCACGTCTTTTTCGGCCATCATTTTCAGCAGGCCTTTGCAGGTGCCCATAATACTGGTATCTTCCACATTTTCACATTTTTTAAGGAGTTCCTCAGTTTTTTTATCCATGGTATCACCACTTATACTCTGTTGGTAAAAGGATTTATATTTATATTAATTTGGGGGTTAATTTTTCAGGGTTTGGTTTTGATGATGGATTTGGAATCATTTTAATACTATTTGTGGACAAATATTAACCCACAAAATAACTTGCATAAACATCCTTGTTGAACATTAATCTGAACTAAAATTCCAGGATGGAGGAATATCCGAGGGGTGAGCTTAAAATGACACTTCAATGTGATGGTATGGATGGATTGGTGGTTAAAGCCGCTGAAGAAGCTCTAGAAATGGAAAACATTGATTATGTGTTCCCATTTATCCGGGAAAGATATGAGGATGAGCTTAAAGATGCCTTTGAGCGAACACTCCTGGTGCGAGAACTTTCTGGAGATGCAGCTGAACTGGCCGACTACTGGTTCTTTGAAACCGCAGTCCGATTGCACCTGAAAGGTAGGGGAATGGCTTACAATGGGCTCAGACCCTCTCAGATCAATAAAAAACCAGTTATTAAAATGGCGGAGCAGGCGGTTAGAACTGAAAACATGAATGATCTCATGAATTTCATCCTAAACTCCATTAAAGAAGATGTTCTGTCACGATTTGATGATGTTATCTCCAAAAAAGATTATGATGTGACTGATGTGGACGATGCCCGGGACTACGTAGATTCCCTTTTAAACTTCTTCGGTTACATGCAACAGTTAATTGAATTTATGGAAGAAGGTTGAATTTATTGAAGATAAGTATAAATGGAAGAAATTTAAATATTCCAACAAGTTTATGCATTCATGGGGTAACTACTGTTAAAGGCAACTCTATTTGCCGTAGTTGATTCGATATTTGTCCCATTTAACTCTATTTACCTAATTTAGTGTAGTATTAAATGTTATTTACTGAAAATAAAAAGGTAAGGTGTATATAATGAGTGATGAACTGAAATCCGTGGTTATAAATGTGGAAGACCTGCTTGATTATCAGGAAGGAGCAGTTGTAAGCCGTGAAATAATCCGCAAGGAAACTGGAACTGTAACTATATTTGCCTTTGATAAAGGGGAAGGGCTAAGCGAACACACCGCACCATTCGATGCAATGGTCCAGATAATCGATGGAAAGGCAGAAATAACAATCTCCGGCAAAAAGAACACACTCCATAGGGGAGATATGATCATCATGCCTGCGGATGAACCACACGCTCTCCATGCCCTGGAACGATACAAAATGATCTTAACCATGATCAGGTCATAAATAGCTGTTCCGGTCATGAATTAACCATGATCCAGTCCTGAAGTTAAAAAATTAAAATTTCAAATGAACTAAAGAACCAAAATTAAAATTCACTTATACTCAGGGTATAAGAGATTTTATACTCTGGTATAAGGAATTAAATTATTTAATGCCATTTTTATTATTCAATTCGTTTAAAGATTATTTTTATCCATCTAAAGTAACCGAATAAGAACAGTTTCTTCCTTCACAAAGTCCATCTGGTCAATGAGAGTCAGTGCTTCCTGAACGTTTTTCTCCAGGGCATGATGGGTTACTATGAAGATAGGTACTGCTTCACCTTTATCTGCTTTTTTCTGGCTCACTGATTCAATACTAATGTCCAGATCACTCAGAACACCGGATATGGAGTGCAGGACTCCTGGTTCATCCAGTGCAGTTATCCTCAGATAATACTTGGACTCCACTTCTGAAATATCCTTAATCTTTTCTACCCTGGTTTCTTTTGGCCCGTAAGCCACTGGTCTTTCCATATCCTGAATTATGTCAATACAATCTGCCACCACTGCACTGGCAGTAGGCATCATACCAGCACCTGCTCCGTACATGAGCACTGGACCCACCACATCTCCCACCAGGTACACTGCATTAAAAACATCGTTAACCGCTGCTAATAGGTGTGTTTCAGGTACCAGGGTGGGATGTACCCTTATTTCCAGCTCGCCATCGGTTATCTGGGCAATGGCCAGTAGTTTAATCACACTTTCCAGTTCTTCCCGGGCAAAACGGATGTCGTCCGGTGTGATCCTGGTTATACCTTCAACGTGGAACCGTTCCTGTTTAACGTAAACTCCAAAACCAAGTATGCTGAGTATTATGAGTTTCTGAGCAGTGTCATGGCCTTCAATATCAAAGGTAGGGTCTGCTTCAGCGTAACCCATCTCCTGGGCTTCTTTTAGGACTGTGTCAAAATCAAGACCTTCTGCAGCCATTTTAGTGAGTATGTAATTGGCGGTTCCATTGATGATCCCGTAAATGGTTTCTATGTTGTTTGCAGTCAGCCCATCATTTAGTGGTGCCAGTAATGGAATACCTCCACCAACACTGGCCTCAAAAGCGATTCTTACACCATTTTTCTGGGCACTGTCAGTGATCTCCTGCCAGTGCTTGGCTAAAAGTGCTTTATTGGCAGTTACAACATGTTTGCCATTTTCCATAGCCTTTAAAATGAAATTCAGAGCTGGCTGATAGCCACCAACCAGTTCAATGACAATATCAATCTCATCATCCTCCAGGATATCATCCACATTGGTGGATAGTACTCCGGGTTTAACTTCCACACCACGATCAGTGGTGATGTCCAGATCCACTATACGTTTGAGATTAACCTTTTTATTAACTTTACTCTCTAACAATTGGATGTTTTGATTTAAAGTGGCTACAACACCGCTTCCGATGGTTCCAAAACCAATAAGTCCAATATTAACTGTTTCTTCCATTTAAATCATTCCGAAATCCTTTTTTGATATTTTTACTTTTTTATAATTTCTATGAGTGGCTTAATATAACAATTGTTTAGTGAGTTTAAGTAATGATGATGTGGTTAGTTAAAGGGGTTTATTTTCTCAGTAAACCAAAATTTTTAGTAACCAATTTATTAGTAAACCTGTTTTTAAAAAGTGATATTGGGTATTTAATATACTGTTGAATCATTTAATTTATTTTCAAATCCTTTAATTTAATATACTCTCCTAAGGATTCTCTGGTGGTTCCTACAATCAAGCGGTAATGGGTTTTTTTACCTATAACTTTTTCCAACTTTCCACGGGCAACTATCCTTTCCCCTTCTCTGGCCTGACCAGAGTAAGTATGGGTGTAGGATGCCACCTCCTTCAGGTAAACATCAGGACCATCCAGTATCTTCACATCTTCCACCTGGTAAACTGCAGGGTTGTCAAAGGCTGCCAGAGCATCAGAAACAGTTGCCTCAATTTCAATGGTTCCGCAGGGTGAATAGGTCTCATCACCATATTTGCCGGTGATTTCATCCCATTCCCTGGTGGCCAGAATATCAAACAGAGTGCCGTCCACCACTCCCCGGTTATTTTTACGGTCCTCGTACCACCGGAATTCATCATAACTTAAGGTAGAATCCTTGATCCTCTTTGCGTATAGTTTAGCCCAGTAACCATCCTCAATAGCTTTTAAAGGGCTGTTAGTATCATGTTTCATGGATTCAAATGTTTCCATAGCCTGCCTGTGATTTTTAAGGCCATAAACAACGAAGTCAATATCGGAAACCATGGGGTCGTATAAATTGGGCAGTATTGATCCGGATATGCCCAGGTGTTTTGGGTTGATACCTGCCTCTTCGTGGAAGGTATCTGCCACTTTAATCACCTTCCGGAGAAGATCGTTGGGTGAGGAAAGTTCCATTATTTGGTTGAGGCGATCAACTGGGCTCAGTATCTTTTCCACTCTTTTGAGTGGTGCACCCATCATTTTAACCCGTGTAATTTCACAATCAAAAAGATAATCAGGATAATACTCATTTAAAAAATCATAAGCCTGCTGTGAATCCACCTTACTGTACCTGGAGCCATTCAGGGATCTTTCCCCCTCTGGATCTGGAATGTAGCGTAAAAATGATTGTATTCGATCATCTGGGTGCAGGTAGGTGGTTGTGGCCAAGAAAAGATCATCCTTGGTGTAGATAAAGTCTCGGACTCTGGCTTGCATGAATTAATTTAATGCATGGGCATATTATTAAATATGATAGTAAAAAGATTGGTGCCAGGCCAGGACCTCAAGCAGTCCCTTGAAAATATAAGGGATAAACATGGGTTAAAATCTGGTGTAATCCTGTGTTTAGTTGGTAGCCTGGATGAAGCAGTATTAAGAATGGCAGATGGTAATAAAAAGATGATTAAAGGGCCACTGGAGATAGTTTCTGCCACCGGGACCATAGCCACCAATGGGATTCACCTGCACCTGGCAGTGGCTGATAGCCAGGGCAATGTCACAGGAGGACACCTGATGACTGGCTGTCCAGTGCACACCACGGTTGAAGTTTGCATTCTGTGTCCAGACATGGTTTTCAAGCGAGTATCTGACTCTGAAACTGGTTATCGTGAACTTGAAGTTTTCCCCAAGTAGGCCTGAATTAAGACAGACTCATTAATGATCAAATCCAATCTTAATAACATCATTAAATCATTAATCATAATCCTGTATTGAAAATATACTGTATTGAAAATATACTGAATTGAAAATATTCCCATTTGAAAAAATTATAACCCTGCTCAAATAGCCATACTAAAAAAGGGTCTGATTATCATGAAACAAAAAACACTCGAATCTGGTATGCTGTACGATGGAAGTCAGATTAATCCAATGTGGGCATTCCAGGCTCTGGGAATAAAGGGATCCAGTATTGTAACCTGGATCGGTCCCATGAACATTCACTCAGACGAGTTAATTGATTACGAGGATGTGGGGCTGGAGATAAAATCCGATGAAATGGTGCACTTCATAATCGAACACTTTGACATACAACCCGCAGACATGCGGCTCTGCTACCACCGGCAAAGGATTCTGGTAATGATTGTAAAGGATTTACTGGAAGAACTGGGTATAAAAACACTCCGCAAGGGTGATGATATCTACTTGGATGGAGGTAAGCTCAGTGTATCCATTGCCACCTGTTCCATCAGTAGCATGAAAATCCACTTTGCCATGAACCTGACCAGCCAGGGAACACCGGATGATGTTAAAACCACTGGTTTGACTGAGTGCAAGGCACATTTAACCCATGAAGATGTTACCAAACTCGCAAAAAATATTTCTGAAAGGTATGTGATGGAAATTTCTGACATAGAACAGGATATTAGCAAGACCAGAGTGTTTTAGAGATTCGTTGGATTCATAACTCATCAAGAAGCATAATCAGTCAATCTCATAGCTCTGTTAAGTATTATTAGTCAGTTTCATGAGTTCTGTCTGGTATTATAATTGGTCAGATCTCATAGCTCTGTTGGGTATCATTGGTCAGGTTTCATGAGTTCTGTCAGGTATCATATTGGTCAGATCTCATAATCCATCAGATATCATGATATGGATTCAAATTAAAATAATTATAATAGAGAATTAAAAAATTTTGATGGAATAAATTTACAATTGGATAGATTTACAGTTATTAAAAGGTTATTAAATCATTAAAAATGTTTTAGAAGGTTTTTTAAATGAAAATAGTTATTAATGGAATACACGCTAACTTGAGATTCGCATCAGCCCACATGATACCCTGCCATGAATTCTGTGGAGGGATACACGGACACTCCTACCACGTGGACGTAGTTGTGGAAGGAGAACGTGGTGGCCAGTTTGGATTCGTGGCTGACTTTAAAACAGTCAAGTCACAGGTAAGGAAAATGTGCAAAGAACTCGATCACAAACTCCTCATACCTGAAAACAGTAAAGAACTTGAATTCAAATCCAAAGACCCAGTAGAGTTTTCCATCGGGAATAAAGAATATAAAATCCCCCGGGAAGACTGCTGTCTCCTACCACTACCCTCCACCTCTGCTGAGGACCTGGCAGAGTACCTGGCTGGTAAGCTTTTCCAGGCACTTCAGGATGAGGGAGACATTAAAAGTGTGGAGATATGCGTGAACGAGGGAATAGGTCAGGGTGCTTATTCCACTAAAAAAGCCGAGTAATGGGGGATTTGAAATAAAAACTAGAATTTCGGAAATTTTTTCAAGCATACAGGGGGAGGGAAAACTCCTGGGCCGTAGACAGGTCTTTGTAAGGTTCACCGGATGCAACCTAAACTGCAACTACTGTGACACCTCCTTAAGCCGTGATCCAGGTTATGGTGAAGAGTTTGACATAGACGCCCTATACGAGAAAATCAATGAACTCATAACCCCAGATTTTCACTCAATTTCATTCACCGGGGGAGAACCATTATTACACGCTGATTTTATTAAAGAATTCCTGGAAAAATATCCTTTACCTGCTCTATTGGAAACAAATGGTTCATTACCTGATGAAATGGCTAAATTAACAGAATTAGTGCAGTATGTGTCCATGGATGTGAAACTCCCGGAGCATGAGGCGGTTTCTGACTGGGATGATCTCATGAATCAGGAGATAAAATCCATAAAGCTATTAATAAAAAAGGGGATAAATAGTTACTGTAAGTTAGTAGTACAGCCCTCCACAACAACGGACACAGTGGCCTGTATAGCAGCCAGAATAAGGGATGAAATCCAGGATACCAGTAAAATATCCCTGGTTGTTCAACCGGTCAGTCCCCTGGAACTTTGGGCTGGGAAAACTCACAAACTACTGGAAATTTCCGAGAAAGCAGGAGAATATCTTGACGTGTTAACCATACCCCAGGTTCATAAACTTCTTAACCTAAGATAGGAGGTATTTAGATGGAAATGGATACCCAAGTGACTGTGCACGACGCCATGACATCAAGTGTGATAACTGTAGACCCCGAAACCAGCATTGCCCAAGCTGCGGCTATAATGAGTCAGAAGGGCATTGGAAGCCTCATTATCCGGAGTAATTCAGAACCGGAAGGACTGATTACCGAAAGTGACATTATAACCAAGGTTGTATCCATGGATATCCAGGCCAGCCAGATAACGGTGGCCGAGGTCATGACCCGGGACCTCATCAAAATCACCCCCGGAAGTGAACTCAACGAAGCAGCAAGGACCATGGCTAAAAATAAGATAAGAAGACTGCCAGTGGTAAATAATGGAGTTCTTGTTGGTATATTAACCTCCACTGATGTAATGACAGTTTCACCAGAGCTCACTGAAATACTGGTGGAAAACGCCAAGATGAGCCACCAGATAGATTACTCTGACAATGAAAAATCAGTACCTGGAACCTGTGAAGTATGTGGAAATTACTTGGATTATCTGGATGAAGTAGATGGAAAGTACGTTTGTGAGGAGTGTAAAGAAGATTTAGAAGGTGAATAGTTTGAGCCCGGTGGAAGAAGTAATGACCCCGGATCCTGTCACCGTATCTGTGGATACACATGCTACCAGGGTAAGATCAATCTTCCGTGAAGAAGGATTCCGTACTATCCTCGTAGTGTCCGATAACCGCTTAGAAGGTGCTATAACCCGTGGAGATATGATGAACATATCATCCACCAAATCCAACATTGATGCCAGGGGTATCATGCAAAAACCCCGGGTGATAGCCACTCCAGATATGGATTTACTCCAGCTTGCCAGGGAGATAATGAAAGCAGACACTGTGTACGCTCCGGTAGTGGAGTCAGCAGACAGCATGCAACTGGTGGGAATAATAACTGTAGCTGATATTTTAAGGAAATTCCTCTACAACGGACTTGAAACCGACACCCAAACCCTGAAGGGATTAATCAGTCCCAACGTGGTTACCTGCAATTACAATGACCTAATATCTCATGTATGGAAACGAATGGATGAATACGGATTTTCCGGACTGCCAGTGATGAAGAAGAATAAAATCATAGGGATCATCACCAGGATGGACATCATCAAATCCGGCAATGCCAGAATGGGGTTTGAGTCAGATTCCCATGAAAGAGGTGGTTCGGTTATGGTGGAGAAGGTCATGAAAACACCCCCTGTGGTGGCAACCCCCCTTACCCCTACCCGCGAGGCTGGGGAAATAATACTGGAGTACGATATTGGGAGAATACCCGTGGTTGAAAATCCAGTATATGTTAAAAGAGAACCCCGAAGAGCTAAAGAAGCCGATCTTGTTGGTATAGTTTCAAGGGAAGATATTTTATGGTCCTATATCAGATGATGTCCCGGCCAGTAACTGTAACATCCCCTAAATTGGGTGCTAAACTATTTTTAAGAAATCATGTTATTTTAGATAAATTCAGGATTATTTCTATCTACAACAATTCTATCTATAAATACGAATTCAAGGCTTTATTCACGGTTAAATCTAAGGATGAATTAAAGGTTACCTTTAAGAATTTATTCAAGGTTATATCTGAATTCAAGGTTATCTTTAAGCCCACATTAAAGGCTTAAAGATGGATTCAATGTTATCTCTAATATTTAGAGGTGTATAGATGAGAAAAAGACAAACCATAAACCTGGTGAAATCAATGGACCGCGGTCCATTGGAATTTGAAACCCACGAATCCCAGCATGATGGAGACGTGATGAGCATAGCAACGAAAAAGGTGGTAACCGCACCTCAAACCGCCACCATAAAAGAAGCGGCTGAAATAATGGTAAAAAACAAGTTCAGACGACTTCCCATAACTGATCCAGGGAGTGAGAAGCTTCTGGGAATCGTCACATCCATGGACATTCTGGACTTTTTAGGAGGTGGGGACAAGTACAAGATCCTGGAAGAAAAACATCAGGACAACTTCCCTGCAGCCATCAACGAACCAGTGAAAATGATCATGACTCGTAACGTGGAAACCATCAATACCAGGGACTCCATAACCAATGCAGTAACCAAAATGACTGCTAAAGGAGTGGGGGCCCTGCCTATAGTGGATTCAAATCATAAAATAGAAGGAATAGTTTCTGAAAGAGATTTTGTACTGTTGATGGCCGGAGTACTCACCGATGAAAAGGTTGAAGACTACATGCACAACAGTGTAATCACCACCACCCCCGGGACCCGTATTGAAGGGGCATCCAAGATAATGGTCCGTAACAAACTCCGCAGAATCCCGGTAGTGGGTGAAGAGCGTAAGACACCTCACCCTGAAGAGGATAAAATAGTGGGAATTGTCACCGCCACCGATATCCTGGAATTTTTAGGTAAAAACAGTGCCTTTGAACACATGATAACCAACAGTGCCGAGGAAATCCTCAACACCACCATCACCGAGATCATGGAATCTGAAGTAATCTCAGCCACAGTCACCGCCCATCTAGGAGACATATGTGACTTGATGGAAGAAAAAGGCATAGGTGGACTTCCCGTAGTTGAAAATGGGGAACTACGGGGAATAATAACAGAAAGTGACATATTAAGAGCCGTGAGTTCCTAAACCGGCTTCAAATGTTTAGGGGTGAGTTGCATGATGAAAATCGAGGATGTAATGAACGAGGAAGTAATCTTAGCCGAGGAAAACGAACAAGTAAGCCATGCCCGAAACCTAATGATTAAATACGGTTACAGCCGCATTTTAGTAGTTGACCAGGAAGGTAAACCAGTGGGCATCCTGACTGAAAAAGACTTAACCCGAAAAATGAGATCCAACGGACCAAAATGGAAAAGGAGGACCATCGACAAAATCAGCATCCGCCGGGTCATGACACCCAATCCACTAACCATCAACCCCTTCCGTGAAGTTCAGGAGGCAGTAGAGCTCATGATCAAAAACGACATCAGCTCAGTACCGGTTGTGGATGGGGATGAAGTAGTGGGGATTGTAACCAAAAGCGACCTTATGAACTTCTACCTCCAGAAATACACGGGCAAATGGAAAGTATCCGACCTCATGACCAGCGAAGTGATAACTGTCAATGAAAACCACAGCATAGGTCATGTCATAAGTGTAATGGAAGATGATAAAATAGGTAAAGTCATCGTGATGAGGGATAATGAGCCAGTGGGTATCATAACCTCTGCTAACATATCCTTTGCCAATGTAGAAGATCCTGAAACCGGAGTAAGCGTGGAGAAAATAGCATTCCTGCGTAACATTGACGGTCAGGAGAAGAGAAATGTTCGGGAGGTGTCCATGGTCACAGCAGGGGATATCATGACCAATCACCTTATAAAAATCGAACAGGACGAAGACGCCGCCAGTGCAGCTGCAATAATGGCTAAAAATGAGGTTAGTGGAATGCCAGTTGTAGACGGCAATGAACTGGTGGGAATAATCACCAAAACGGATATAATCCGGGGAATACAGTAATACCGGGGGAATCCAAGATGCATGTGAAAGATATAATGGCCAAAGGTGCAGTTGTAGTGGACAAAGACCAGAACATCCATGATGCACTGAAATTAATGAAAAAAAATAAAGTATCCAGGTTACCGGTTATAAACACCAACCAGGACCATCAAAAAGAATTGGTAGGTATCATAACCGAGAAAGACATATCCATTCGCCTGGGTTCATCCAAATACGGCAACCTGGCACCATCCCACTTCCATGTTTCCACAGTGATGACAGCCCAACCATTAATTGCTGATGGAAACCAAACATTGGGGGATGCAGCCCAACTTATGCTTGAAAATGGAATTGGGGGCCTGACTGTAACCGATGGTATGGAGATTATAGGGATGATCACCAAAACAGACTTCCTGCACACCTGCCAGGGCAGACCATTCACCGACATCACAGTTAAAGAGCGAATGCAATCTGATGTCACCACTATCGGACCACAGGACCGGCTGGTACACGCCAGGAGGATCATCATTGATGAAGGTATTGGTCGACTCCCAGTAATGGAAGATGGACAGCTTCAGGGAATGATAACTGCTAAAGACATCGCCATGGCCATGATGTCCTTCCGAAAAGTCGTTCCTGACAAGTACAAACCCGCCAGAATACGTAACCTGCTGGTGGAAGACGTGATGATCCAGAACGTGAAAACCATCACCGAAGAAACAACCATGGCCGAAGCAGCACAGATCCTGCTGGATGAAAACTTCAGTGGATTACCAGTGATGAATGAAGAGGGAATGAGTGGAATCATCACCAAAACCGACTTCCTGAAACTGGTGGTGGAACTGGAAAAATGATCTATGAATAAGAACTGGAAAAATGATCTAAAACTAAAACCCATATAAAGGGGGATTTCTATAATCCCCATTTTTAACTTTTTTTATAAACATTATCATAACTTTACTATCTGAAATAAAAAAATCCCATTTTAAACCGGGTCATATGAGAGAAAAAAAGATTCCACCTCTGGTAAATGATGAAGAAGTTTCCCATCTACTGGATATACCATCTCCTAGATTGGAGGATGCCTACCACAAGGGTATCATAAAAAAATACCAGAAGAAAGGTATGAATGCCATCCAGTTCCGGAAAGGGCTGGGACCAGTTGAAGCAGGGACCATGGTAATAAAAGGGGAAGAAATAGAAGTTATAAGGGGATTCCCCAAGATAAGAAGAATCCTTATGTTACACCCGGCACTGGAAAAACATTTCCCGGACAAAGTGGCAGTAGAAGAGAAGATGAACGGCTACAACGTTCGCATAGCTCTGGTTGATTCTGAAATAGTGGCCTTTACCCGGGGAGGTTATGTATGTCCATACACCAGCCGTAAGGCCCGGGAAATACTGGATCTGGATGATTTCTTCCAGGATTATCCTCAGATGGTTATCTGTGGAGAAATGGTGGGCACCCTGAACCCTTACGTCTCCCATTACTACCCTGAGGTGGGGAAGTTAGGGTTCCGAATATTCGATCTCAGGGAAAAACTCACCAACGTGGCCTTACCCATAATGGCCAAAAGGGAGATACTGGCAGATTACAACCTGGAACCAGTAAAGCTTTTGGGAGTGTTTCCAGTTAAAAAGGCACCCCAGAGGATCCTGGAGATCGTGAAGGAACTGGGAGAGCATGACCGGGAGGGAGTGGTGATGAAAGACCCCCAGATGCAACTGGATCCATTGAAGTACACCTCATCCCAGGCCCAGGCAGCCGAACTTGAATATGCACTGAGTTTTCCCTTTGACCTGGCCCGTGCATTTTTATTTAGCAGGATAATCAGGGAAGGATTCCAGTCCCATGAAACAGCTGAATCAAAGGATGCTCGTCGGGAAAGAGCCCTGCGAATGGGAGAATCCATACTTTACCCCATGCTGGAAACCATAAGTAAGGTGGAAAATGGTGAACTGGCAGCAGAGGATCTGCTCATCGAAGTGGAAAACAAGGAACAAGCAGATGAATTCATACGCTACCTCCGTGATTTAAAGGTCATGGCCACTTTGGCTGAGATAAAAGAGGGTAAAGCAGTTATAAGAAGAGTACACCAGTCCACCAACGATCGGATAAACAACTATCTTGATGGTGGATTGTACTAAAGTTAGGGGTTAAATCTGGATTTATAAATAAAATTAAAAAACCAATAAAATTGAAGCTAATTTTAATAACTTAAACAGAATAATTTTTATTACTGAATTGAAAAATTATTCATGCGATAAATTCATTCCTAGGTAAATTCATTTCATAGATTTCATTCCATAATAATTCATTCAATTCATCAATAATTCACCAAAGATAAATTCCCTGACCTAAATATAATTTTTAAATTCAGATAGAAATTTGAAATCTATTATACTCTTGAATAAAAATAAAAATTTCTTAATTAAAATACATTGACGCTCTTGTTAACCACCCAATGATCAGGTAAAAATTATGAAAATAGGATATTTTGGACCCGCAGGGACCTTCACTGAAGAAGCAGCATCTACTCTCAGGGGAGAAATGGTCCCCTATGATACCATACCCGAAGTATTTGAAGCAGTACACACTGGTGAAGTTGATCTGGGAGTGGTGCCCATAGAAAACTCCATTGAAGGTTCAGTGGGAGTAACCCTGGATCTCCTGGCCCACCAGTACCTCCTGAAAATTAGGGGAGAAATCATACTCCCCATAAACCACAACCTCTTAATAAATCCAGAGGCTGAGTTAGGGGATGTTGAAATAGTCTATTCTCATTACCAACCTCTTTCACAGTGTAGAATGTTCCTGGAGAAAAGGGGAGTACGAACCCAGGCTGCCCGCAGCACTGCTGCAGCTGCCGAGATGATACTGGGTGATATGAAAGCAGCGGCTATTGGAACCAAAAGGGCAGCCCAGTTATACGGTCTTAAGATTGCAGAAGAAGATATTCAGGACCATAAAAATAACATGACCCGGTTTGTGGTTATTGACCAGGAAGACCACAGTCCCACTGGGAAAGACAAGACATCAGTGGTTTTGTGCCTTTCCAAGGACCGTCCAGGGGGTTTGTATGATATACTGGGGGAATTTGCTAGTGAAAATATAAACTTGACCAAGATAGAGTCCCGACCTTCCAAGGAGAAGCTGGGAAGTTATATCTTTTTTGTGGATATGGAGGGTCACCATAGGGATATAAAAATCATGAATGTTATAAATAGGATACAATCAAAGGTAGGATACATAAAGATTTTAGGATCATATCCTCAGGAAGGAGATGATTAGAATAGTTTCAAGTAAAAAAAAGCTCGACCAAAGATTGGAAGAGCTGGAATTAGATTATAATAAAGGAAACATATCAAAGAAGGAATATTTCGCCCAGAAAAGGGATATCGGGCAGGAACTGGAAACCCTTCATGCCGCAGATCACGTGCGTAGAATGCAGGGTAGATTGGGATCTGAAAAATCCCTTGACTACTGGTCCGATGAGGAAGCAGAGAAGAAAAAACTGGCTGATGATGCTGAAAAGCAGGAAATGCTTAAAAAATATATTACCAAACCAGAATCCATTAAAAGCAAAGATATGCCCAGTAAGGAATGGTTTGGTAAAAGGGCAAAAATAGGTTTAGTGGCCTTCATTGTCCTGGCATTTGTAGTAGGAACTTCCATGGGAACAATGTTAATAAACAAACCCAGTGAAACACCTCAAGTGGCCATGACAGTTAATGCCAGCGCATTCTTACCAACACCAGTCAACAATACCACCACTACTACTTCTAACTTTACTAAGACCACTACAACTACTGATACCAATACACAGACCACCCCAACAGAAACAACCACCACCACAGATACGAGTTCCAATACTCAGACTCCAACCGAACCAACAACTCCCGTTAATACTACGGGTTGATGGAAATTCCCATTATTTTATAAAAAAACCGGAGGGGAGCTAATGCTTCCCAGGTTATGATTTTAAAATGAGATTAATTCAAAATAAGATTTATTCTTTTATTGGTTAATCCCGAGATGATTAATAGGAATTCAATATGTAATATAGAATTAAGAATTAAATATTGAATTTAAATAAAGTAAAAAAATGACTAACTAAATACTAGGTGTTTATTTTATGAATAAAATTCTCCCATTAATGGCAGTTATCCTCATGGCAGTTATGGTTTCAGGATGTGTTACCAATGAGGATAAAAACAACGAAAGCAACAATTACTCTGCAAACGGTGTTTCATTCCAGTACCCCCATTCATGGGGAGTGGCTGCAGTAAGCTCACCCAATGCGGTGGCTTCAGTGGGAGATCCCAATACAGTGGTTAATGGAAACCCCACCACTTCCGTGGTGATACAGACACCAAACTCAACCACATATGATCTGAAAACAGCCTATGACCAGAGTTATGCTAAATTCTTCAACAACACGGGTAAAACTAAGGTTTTAGAGGGTCAAATCGTTCTGAGCGGTGCTACAGTTTATGAAATGGTGTACAGCTCCTCTGAAGAAGGAATAGCCAAGAAGTATCGGGCGGTGTGGACACAAAAAGGCAGCACGATCTACGTGATACTGTGCAGTGCCAGGGTGGAAGACTACGATGCCCAGCAATCCAACTTCGACCTGGTAGTGAACTCATTCCAGGCATCTTAAGAATGCACTCATTCCAGCATCTTAAAAGTGCATTTATCTAATTTACTACTTTTTTATCTTTTATTTTCAATCCTTTTTCAATCCTTTTTTAATTAGATTCTTCTTTAGTCCTATTTTGGTTATAAGAACACCAACTTCAATTCAATGTATTATTCCAATTTCAATGTGCTAATCCTATTTCATGTGCTAATCCTATTTCAATGTGCTAATCCTATATATTTCAGGAATCACAGAAATGAATGTATGAATCAAACTTTTAGCTTGTTTTAATTTGAAGGGGGCTTTGGGTTTTGAGTAATGGTATTGCAGAAAGGCAAAACAGAAAAGAAAACCTGCTTAAAATTGTTGCCATTAAAAATCTCAATAACCGGGCTAGGAATCTGGTTAAACTGCAAATATTCCTGGTGAGCCTTCCAGTTATGGTGGCAACCATTACAGTCATAACCAAAACTATCAGTCCAGAAATAGCCATAGTACCCCCTTTACTCGGTTTCATTGTCACTTTATCCAATTTCATTTTAATATATCCTAAAATATCTCAAATCAGGATTAAAGCTTTCTTAATACAACAAGATTTTGATTGTGACGTTTTAGAATTACCATGGAATCGAATTAAACTGGAAAAACCCAAATCTGAGGATATAAATAGTTACACTCTTAAATACCTTGAGAAAGACCCTGATTTGGGCAAAATCGATGCTTGTTATCCTCTATCTGTAACCAGAGTTCCCCTTTCTGTGGGGAGGATAATCTGTCAGAGGAAGTTTCTGGGAGGGGATAGTAGGGTAAGGAAGAAATTTATACGATCCGTTAAATTGCTGGTAATGGTGCTATTTATTTTATCAGTAATTTTTGCCACCTTAAACAGTTTTACTATTTTCCAGTTCCTGAGCAACCTGTTATTACCCTTTTTACCAGCAGCAGTCTTTATAACCAAACTCATCCAGGATAATTCCAATTCAATCAATCGTTCCATGGTCCTGAAAAATAAAATTGAGAATATATGGGATGAGATACTACTCTCAGGAGTCAGTGATGAGAAATTGTTCAGGTTAAGTCTAAAAATTCAGGATGAACTTTTTGAGAAAAGAAAAATTGACCCAGTTATACTGAACTACTTTTATGAAAAATTCCGCGATGAACTGCCCAGTTCCAGATACACACCAGATAACATGGTTGAAGAGTATCTATCCCAGGATTAATTATATAAAGATACAATTACTGTAAAAAGTACTATTACTTGTAATATTATCATTAAACACTGTAAAAAGTACAATTACTATAATCATTAAACTTAATTAGATTTTTTTAATAAAAGTAATCTTTTTAATAAAACTAATCAGCATTTTCCAAATAAAATACTGTGAATTAGATACCTAAATTATGCCAATCAATGAGTAAACCCGTTTTTTTATAATGAGGAGGTTCGCCTATCTAGGGGTTATCTTTGATAATACCAAAATTTTATATGCTACACTGTAGAAAATAGCAAATGTTATAGTACTGATCTTCACAGGACAGAGTGGAGGACTGTAAGTCAAAATCTGCTTTTATTTTATTCAAATCCTGTGATTCATAGAATCCTGTGATTCATAATTTACTCATATTTGTGGGTAATAGTTCGAAATTTAAAGGTTGGCTTCTATTATTTCAAAACTAAACTAGAATAGGTCGTCCAAGCATTAAATTAGGGGTGGGTTAGTAATGGAGGGATGCAACCGCGAGTTAGTTGGGTTGAACTCATAACACGGGGGATAACTAAAATTTTTATTTCAATATAATTCATCAGGGTTCCCACTCAGTTGGTGGGTGCCTTTAGGATTATCCACTAAAACTAAGGAGGAATTTAGGATGGTTTTACCAGTATGCGATGTCTGTTTAAAGAGTGAAATGTTATGTCAAGGTTGTGAGAATAAGCTGAAAAATGGAGAAATAAGTCAGCTTGACTTGGACATTTCAAAGCTCATTTATCGTGTAGGTGATGGTAAAATCGGTTTTAAGAAAACCATTGAAATCGGAGATGTGGTTATTATTATAACCGAAAAAGACCAGGTGGGTAAACTCATTGGTAAGGGCGGTAAAATAGTAAGGGAAATATCCAAAACTGTGGAAAGAAAAATAAGGGTGGTTGGAGAAAACTCGGACCTAAAATCCGTGGCCACCGACATACTAGCCCCTGCCCGTATTTCAGGCATCAACATAGTCTACGGGAAAGACGGAGAAGAAAGATACAAGATACGGGTAAGAAAAGAAGATGCCCGCAGATTACCTGCTAAACTGGACCTTTTAAACAGTATTATCCAGGAATTAACCGGGGAGAAAACCCTGGTAGTTATTGACCGTAATAACTAAAATATGGACTTGAATTGGGTTAAAGATAATTTATGAAAATCCGAGGTTGATGGGGAAATTACATGACAATCATGCTCTGTGTTACAGGTAGTGTGGCCGCTGTAGAAACAGTAAAACTGGCCAGGGAACTGAAAAGGAAGGGATTCCAGGTTAAATGCTTCATGACTGATGGTGCTTGTGACATTATCAATCCTTATGCACTTGAATTTGCCACTGGAGAAAAGGTGATCACCAAACTCACCGGGAATATTGAGCATGTTAAGTATGCGGATGAGGATCTGATCCTGGTGGCACCAGCCACCGCCAATGTAATCAGCAAATTCGCTTATAAAATAGCGGACAACCCCATAAACACGCTATTATTAACTGCCAGTGGATACGACACTCCCATTATTTTTGTACCATCCATGCACCAGTCCATGTACCGGGCAGTGGAAGAGAACATCCAGAAACTCAAAAAAGAGGGCGTGGTGTTCATGGAGCCTAAACAAGAGGAAAATAAAGCTAAATTCCCATCAGTTGATGATATTGTGCTCCAAGCCCAGAAAGCTACCTCTGCTGGTGGTTTAGAGGATCGCCATGTTCTGGTGAGTGCAGGGGGTACTTATGAAGATATTGACCCTATCCGGGGCATTACCAATCGTAGTTCTGGTAAGATGGGTGTTGAACTGGCCAAGGAGGCCTTCCGTCGCGGTGCTGAAGTCACCATTATCACTGGAAGGGTGGAAGTGGAAATTCCCAAAGTATTTAACCGGATAAAAGTTGAATCCAGTCGGGAAATGGCAAAAGCACTGGAAGAAAACCTCATTGACTGTGATGTGTTCATTGCTGCAGCAGCAGTCAGTGACTTCACAGTGGCAGAAGTAGGATCTGTAACCGAAAAAGGATCCATAACAGAGAGAGGATTCAAAATATCCTCCGCCAGTGAAGCAACCCTGAAACTCAAACCTGCCCCTAAGATCATAAACCAGGTCAAGGAACACAACCCTGCAATTTACCTGGTGGGATTCAAAGCAGAGTACAATGTCTCCAGAGATGAACTGGTAGAATCAGCCAAGAGGAGAATGAGAGAATCCGGTGCAGATCTGATGGTTGCCAATGACGTGGCAGAAGCAGGTGCAGGATTCGGGTCAGACCAGAACAAAGTGGTTCTGGTGGATGATGAAATATGGGAAATTCCCCTGAGCACCAAGGAAGAAATAGCTGCCCTGGTCATTGGAAGGATTGTGGAGAGAATTATTTAGAAGAATTCAATTAAATAAGTAATTCCATTTAAAATACTTCAATCTAAATATTTCAATTTAAATATCAATTTAGAATACTTTAATCTAATATTTTCAATCGGAATATCAATTTAGAATACTTTAATCTAATATTTGAATCTAAATATCAATTTAAGAATACTTTAATTCAAAATAATTCAAGGAATCCCTGAGTTTTCAAGGAATCCTTGGCTTGTAAATTCTATTTTTTTAGAATCCCTATAATTAGTTGAAACTATCTATTACTTTTTACTGTTTTTTCTTAAAATTTTTACACATTTACATTAGCTCTTTGTATCTTGAGTAATATGACCGAAATTAAATCATCAACTTTTTATCTTCCCAACCTATTTTATTAAAATCAAACGAATTACCAAAAAAATATCCGATTATTGAAAACTTCAGATTAAGCCTTTATTTGCTGTTTAAAACTGTATGTATTGGATAATCCTAACACTTTGTGCAATAATTTCTAATAATTTTGTAGAAGTATGGTCTCTGTGTATAGTATGTGCCACTAATTAGGCGTGGGCTGGAGTGCGAAAATATCGCTCTATGAAAGCTGCATTTTTCCATTGGTGGCTAAATATATGAGGGCCTGAATCTTTGCGACAAGCATACTGTATTCGGGTTTGATGTTGGTACAAATACCATGAAATATTTGGTAGTATGTGGTGATATTTAGTTGCATATTTTAAAGATATGGGCT